>CAXTDP010000468.1:0-5072 GCA_964242295.1 uncultured Acetobacteraceae bacterium
ACCTTGGCCGCCAGCCTGGACGTGCACGGCCGTGCCGCGCCCGACACGGCGCAGCGCGTGCTGGACCAGGTGCGCGCCCTGGCCGAGGGCGTGCGCCACGCCCGCGTGCCGGCCTAGGGTCACGCCATGAGCTGGCTTGCCGAGTATGTCCGCCCGAAGATACGCACCTGGCTCGGCCGCCGCGACGTTCCCGATAACCTGTGGACCCAGTGCCCGAACTGCCAGCAGATGCTGTTCAGCCGCGACTTGCAGCGCAACCTGAAGGTCTGCACCGCCTGCGGCTACCACATGCGCCCGACGGCTGCGGAGCGCCTGGCCTACACCTTCGACGGCTTCGACGCCGAAGGCGACAAGCCCGGCCAGCTCACCCGCATCGAGCTGCCCCGGGCGCCCGACGACCCGCTGAAGTTCCGCGACAGCAAGGCCTATGCCGCCCGGCTGAAGGAGGCCCGCGACCGCACCGGCCTCGACGACGCCATCCTGGTGGCGCACGGCACCATCGGCGGCCATCGCGCTGTGGTTGCGGCGATGGCGTTCGAGTTCATGGCCGGCACCATGGGTGCCGCGGTGGGCGAGGCCATTGTCGCTGCCGCCCGCCTGGCCGTGCTGCAACATGCGCCGCTGATCGTGTTCACCGCGAGCGGCGGCGCCCGCATGCAGGAGGGCGCGGTCAGCCTCATGCAGATGCCCCGCACCACCATTGCGTCCCGGATGGTGAAGGAGGCCGGGTTGCCCTTCATCACCGTGCTGACCGACCCCACGACCGGCGGCGTCACCGCCAGCTTCGCCATGCTGGGGGACGTGCAGATCGCCGAGCCTGGCGCCCTGATCGGCTTCGCCGGCGCCCGCGTCATCGAGCAGACCGTGCGCGAGAAGCTGCCCGAGGGCTTCCAGCGCGCCGAGTACCTTTACGAGCGCGGGATCCTGGATATGATCGTCCGCCGGACCGAGATGCACGAAACCCTGGCCCGGCTGATCGGCCTGCTGACCTTGCCGATGCCCGCGCCGGAGACCTGCCAAACTCCCATCGAGGGAGCCGCGGCGGCGTGACGGCAGTGCCGGCCATTGTGGCCCTGAACCCGGGCGATGCCGACAACGCCAAACGCGTTTGCGGCATAGTAATCCATGGGCTGCCAGGACTGCCCTGGGTTCGCCGTGCCTCATCGCGGGTCGCCCTGACGCAGGAAGGAATGCGCCTGCTGCCATGAGCCAGGTCGAGCCGATCATAGAACGCCTGCACGGCCTGTATCCTCGTATGATTGACCTGAGCCTGGACCGGCTGCAACGCCTGCTGGGCCAGCTCGGACACCCCGAGGACAGGTTGCCCCCGGTCATTCACGTCGCAGGCACCAACGGCAAGGGCAGCACCTGCGCCTTCATGCGCGGGGTCGCCGAGGCCGCGGGCTGGCGCGCGCATGTTTACACCTCGCCGCACTTGGTCCGCTTCAACGAGCGGATACGGATCGCCGGGCGGCTCGTGACGGACGAGGCGTTATCGGAGGCGTTGGAACGGATCGAGGCCATCAACGCCGGGGCGCCGATCACGGTGTTCGAGGTCATCACCGCCGCCGCGTTCATGCTGTTCGCCGAGGTTCCCGCCGACCTGTGCCTGCTGGAGGTCGGGCTGGGCGGCCGGGGCGACACCACCAACGTGATCGCCCGGCCTGCCGTATGCGCCATCACCTCCATCTCGATGGACCATGCGGAGATGCTGGGCGATACGCTGGCCCTGATCGCCGCGGAAAAGGCGGGGATCATCAAGCCCGGCGTCCCCGTCGTCACCGGCGTGCAGCAGCCTGAGGTGCTCGCCGTGCTGCAGGCGCACGCCGATGCAGCCGGGGCGCCGCTGCTGGCCCGCGGACGCGATTGGACCATCGTCCCGCACGGCGCGGGGCTGCGCTATGCCGATGGCGCCGGGATGCTGGACCTGCCCATGCCCTCCCTGCCCGGGCCGCACCAGCACGATAATGCCGGCATCGCTGTGGCAGCTTTGCGCGCCTATGGCCCTGTTTCGGATGCGGCGTGGTCCGGGGTGGCGCAGGCCGAGTGGCCCGCCCGGTTGCAGCGGCTGCACGGCAGGCTTGCAGCGGCGTTGCCGGGGTCCTGGGAACTCTGGCTGGACGGCGGGCATAATCCCGGCGGTGGGACCGCCCTGGCACAGCACCTGCGATCCTGGTCGGACCGCCCGGTGCACCTGATCGTCGGCATGAAGCAGGCCAAGGACACCGCCGAGTTCCTGCGCCCGCTGCTGCCCCACGCCGCGACGGTCTGGGCGGTTCAGGAGCGGGATCAGCACCTTGCACTTCCCATTCCCGATATCGTTGCCGCATCCGGCGGCGTTGCCCGGGCCGGCCCGACCGTTGCAGACGCACTGCGCCAGTTGCCGCTGGGGCAACCGTCGCGCGTGCTGGTGTGCGGGAGCCTGTATCTTGCCGGCGAGGTGCTGAAAGGTGACGGCTGGCACGCGGCATAGCTGAAACTGTACATACAGAGTGTCGCGGGGGGCTTGGCGTTCGGCAGGACACCCCATTTGATGCAGCTACCGCGGCGCCACCGCGTCCCCTGCCGCATTCGGAGCTATCTATGGACGGACAAGACGTGCCGCCGACGCCGAAACTGCGCGCCACCCCGGAGGAGGCACGCACGACGCCTACCGATCCTGGCCGGGCTACCGGGCTAGTTATGGCGCATGGCACGATGGAGCTGCGCTGGTTCTCTCCCACGGGCCATGATCCGCAGACTCCGCACGACCGGGACGAGTTGTATGTGGTGGTGAGTGGCACCGGCATCTTCATGCGTGCCCTGGACAGCCGTCCGCTGGGTGACGACCTCAGCCTGCCGCTGATGGGTGAGGACCGTGTAGCGTTCGGCCCGGGTGATGCCATCTTCGTCCCGGCTGGAACTGAGCACCGGTTTGAGAGCTTCAGCGACGATTTCGCTTGTTGGATTGTATTCTATGGTCCGGAGGGCGGAGAGGGGCATGGAGATCGAGGTTTCACGGTTGCGTCCGCAGGATCGGCCGCGCTGGGCTGACCTGTGGCGGGCCTACCTGGCGTTCTACGGAACGGCTTTGCCAGAGGAGCAGTATCGGGACACCTGGGCGCGGCTGTTGCACGATACCGCAGTGCACGGTCTAGCTGCTCGCCGGGATGGCAGCATTGTTGGCATCACGCATTTCCTTTTTCATGCACATTGCTGGACAACAGCGCCGGCCTGCTACTTGCAAGACCTATATGTTGACGAGTCTGCCCGTGGCGCTGGCGCCGGCCGTGCATTGATCGAGGCAGTTGCCGCCCGCGCCCGGGAACGGGCTGCCTCGCGGATGTATTGGCTGACGCAGGATCACAACGCGCCAGCCCGACGGCTTTATGACACCGTTGCCACGCATTCCGGCTTTATCCGCTACGAATACAACCTCGGCTAGTCTGCCCCCGCTCGCCCCGGAGAAGCTTGCGGTGACAGAGACCTCAAGTGCCGCATCTGGGTCAAACACTCATGGGTAGCTTCGACCGGAGCAAGGCCATGCAGCCTTCCGCGCTGCATTCTCCTTCTGGAGAAAGATCGGGCAGACAAACTTGGGTCGGTCATATTTCATCCATGATTGGCAGTCATAGTGGCGTCGGTCTGGTGCTCAACCCGCCGTGCCATGTCTCAGAGGCCGCATGCATACCACGCAGTAACTGACGCAAAACAGCGGAACCATGAGCCTCTTACATCGTAGAACCAAAACGACAGCTATCAAGGTGTGCGCAATGTCGAAGTATGAGACCGATGTGCAGCTTCCTCCCGTCGCAAGCATCCAGAAGCCGGGTGCCGAACGCTATGCCACGCCGCGAAAGGTCGCTGCCGGAGTGATGAACAAGCTCGCAGACGGGAGCGTTGTCGAGGCGGATTGGGATGACGGCTGCAAGCTGTCAGTTACAGTCGAGCTAAAAGGTGCTAATCCAGCCTGTACGGTGGAAGCGGCCCAGATGGCGCTTCAGGAAGAGGTAGGGCCAGAGGCGAAGGTATCGCCATTTCACCTGTCTGCCGGAAGATCCTGAACCCAACGCTTCCGGGAACTACAGAATACGACCGCGCCTGCAAGCACAGGCGCGGTCCATCGGACTAGAGGTTGCTCGCCACCCAAGACTTCAGCTCGCTCTTGGGCGCCGCGCCGATCTTGGTCGCCATCGGCTTGCCGTCCTTGAACAGGATCATCGTCGGGATGCCGCGCACGCCGTAGGTGCTGGGCGACATCGGATTGTCGTCAATATTCACCTTGGCGACGGTCAGACGCCCTTTGTTCTCGGCGGCGATCTCCTCAAGCGCTGGGGCGATCATCTTGCAGGGACCGCACCATTCCGCCCAGAAGTCCACCAGCACTGGCTCCTTGCTGTCCAGGACCTGTGACTTGAACTCGTTGTCGCTGACTACAACCGTGTTCTGGCTCAAAGCGCACTCCTAAATCAAACAGATTGAGACGTGGGGACCGGGCCGTGACGGATCAAGCTGGCGCATGGCTGTCCAGCAGGGCATCAGGCAGCATGGCCACGGTGACGCCGGCCGTCCAGACCAGGGCACAGCGTATGGTCCGGTCTGGGAACACACCCCGCAGCACGGCGCGGTAGGCCGCAATCTGGCGCAAGTAGCGCACCGGCGTGGCCAGCACGTCCGCCGGGGCGTCGCGGTGGGTTTTGTAGTCGGCCAGCCAAACCTCGCCAGGCCGCACCGCCAAGCGGTCCACGACGCCGTTGATGACGGTGTTGCCAACCAGGCCAGCCAGCGGCTGCTCCGCCCGTCCCTCAGGCCCGAACAGCGGGGCAAGCTCCGGGTGGCGCAGCACGCCCATCACTTGCGCCGCCAGGCCGGCGACTTCCGCCCAGGGCAGGCCGAACGCGGGACGGCCCAGGTGCTCCAGCGCCGCCGCTTCCTGCTGGTCGGGCGGCAGGTCCGGCAGGTATTGCAGCAGGGTGTGGACCAGGTTGCCGCGCAGGAAGCGCTGCCCGGCGTCGTCCCGGACCTGCAGCGGCGACGCGGCCCGCGGCACCGGCCCCAGCGCCACGCCGTCGGGACGGCTAGGTGCCAGCGGA
>CAXTDP010000469.1:0-5042 GCA_964242295.1 uncultured Acetobacteraceae bacterium
ACGATGCGGACCGGCTCGCCCATGTCCAGCACGAAGATGCCGCCGCGGCGGACGCTTGGTTGCGGCGCCGCAGAAACGCTCACCTGCGGCGCCCTGGGCACGCCCGGCTGTGGGCCGGGGACGCCCGGCTGCGCGCCGGGGATGCTTGCCTGCGCGGTCCCTGCCACACCCAGGACGCTTGCTTGCAGCACCAGCCCCACGGCTTCCCGCACCGTCATGAAGTAGCGGCGCATCTCCGGGTGGGTCACCGTCAGCGGGCCGCCGCGCTCCAACTGGCGGCGGAACAGCGGCACGACGGAGCCGGTGCTGCCGAGCACGTTGCCGAACCGCACGGTGACGCAGCGCATTGCGCCCTCCCCTTCCCGCACGGCGGCCATGTCGAGCGCCTGGCAATACATCTCGGCCAGCCGCTTGCTGGCGCCCATGACACTGCTGGGGTTCACCGCCTTGTCGGTCGAGATCAGCACCATCGCCCGCGCGCCGGCCGCCCGGGCGGCGTCGGCGACGTGGCGGGTGCCGACGGTGTTGGTCAGCAGGTCCTCGGTCGGGTTTTCCTCGCCCATCGGGACATGCTTCAGGGCGGCGGCGTGGAACACCAGGTCGGGGCGGAACCCGGCGAACACCTCCTCGATGCGGGCGCTGTCGCGCACGTCGGCGATGCAGGTGCGGCGGGGGGCGCCGGGATGGGCCTCGGCCAGTTCCTGCTCGATGCTCCACAGGGCGTATTCACCGTTGTCCAATAGGACCAGCTCGCCGGGGTCGAGCGCCGCGCACTGCCGGGCCAGCTCGGAGCCGATGGTGCCGCCGGCGCCGGTGACGATGACCCGGCGCCCGCGCACCAGCGCCGCCATGCCGTCGCGGTCCAGCGGCACCTGCGGACGGTTCAGCAGGTCCTCGATGGCGACGGGGGCGAGTTCCAGCACGTCAGCGCCGCCGGCGGATTGCAGCGCGGTCGGGCGGGGGACGCGGCGGACCGGCACGCCTTCGGCATCGGCCTGGGCCAGCACCCCGGCCAGCACGGGGCCGGCGAGGTCGGGCTGGGTCACCACCAGGGCCGAGGGCAGGCGTCCCTCGGCACGCAGCCGGGCCAGCACGGCGGCGGTCTGGCCCACGTCGCCCAGGATGGCGTGGCCGTGGATGCGCCGGCCGGTCTGGCCCTGGCGCAGGGACAGCAGGCCCAGCACGCGGTAGCTGATGCGGCCGTGGCCGAACTCCAGGGCGCGCAGGAATAGGTCGGCACCGTCGCCGGCGCCGACCAGCAGCACGGCAAGCTGGGTTGCCTCCGCGCCGTCGCGCGCGCGACGCCGGGCCATCTGGAGGCGATACACGACCCGGGGGGCGCCGAGGGCCACGATCAGCACCAGGGCGTGGACCACCGGGAAGGTCGGCGTCGGCAGTGGGAAGCCCGACACGCGCAGCAGCAGCGCGAACAGCACGGCGCTGGCGAGGCTGCTGAGCACCAGGTTCACCAGGTCCTCGATGCCGGCGAAGCGCCAGTATTGCTGCGGCATGCGGAACGGCAGCCCGGCCAGCAGCAGGGTGATGGCGCCGCCGGCGACGAACCATAACGGGTGCAGCAGGCCGCCGCCGGGGTCGGCGATGTAGCGGGCCAGCGGCGTCGCCACCGCCGCCAGTGCCCCGTCCAGCAGGACGTTCACCAGAATGCGGTTGAACACGGGCCGCGTGGCGAGGCTCGGGAGTGGGGCGTGTTGCGGGGCCATCGTCCCGCCCCTATAGCCCACCCGGCCCCGCTTAGCAGTCCCCCCGGGCCAGAGGGCCTTCTCCGCTGACGCTGCACGCATTGCTGACCCACCTGGTGTTCCTGCTGGCGCTGGCCGGGCTGTCGGCCGGGCTGGTGCGGGGGATGATCGGGGTGGGCGTCATGGACCAGCCGGACGCCGGCCAGGCGGGCGCGCGGAAGGCGCATGTCCGGGCGGTGCCGAAGGGCGGCGGCGTGGGCGTGGTCACGGCCTTTTTGGTCGGCACGCTGGTCCTGTATCGCTTTGCCGAGTTCTCGCGGATCGCCGACCCATCGTTCCGCGGGGTGATCCTGGCGGCGGCGGGGATCGCTGCCGTCGCGTTCCTGGATGACATCCGGGACTGGCCGTTCGCGGTGAAACTCGGGGCGCAGGTGCTGGCGGCGGCGGTCGCGGTCGGCAGCGGCGTGGTGATCGGGGCGCTGAACCTGCCGGGGATCGGCCCGGCGCCGCTGGGTTGGGCGGGGGCGCCACTGACCCTGGCCTGGATCCTGTTCGCGACCAATGCCGTGAACTTCATGGACGGGCTGAACGGGCTGGCGTCCGGGGTCTGCGCCATAGCAAGCGTGATCCTGGCGGCGGTCGCGGCGGCATATGGCGGATGGTTCGTTTACTTCGCGTCCTTGCTGCTGGCGGCGGGGCTGGCCGGGTTCTTGCCGTTCAACTTCCCCCGTGCACGCATTTTCATGGGGGACGTGGGCAGCCAGTTCTGCGGCTTCGTATTGGCGGTGCTGGGCGTGGCGGCCGGGCGGCTGCAAGGCGCGGACCTGTCGGTGCTGCTGGCGCCGATGCTGCTGTTCGGGATGCTGTTCGACGTGGCGTTCACCCTGGTGCGGCGCCTGCTGGCCGGGGACCGGCTGACGCAGGCGCACCGCGGCCACCTGTATCAGGTGGCGCACCGGTCGGGGGTGCCGTCGGTGACGGTGACGCTGGTGCAATGGGGTTTCGTCGTCTGGGGCGGGCTGTGCTGCGCCGCGTTCCTGATGTCCGCAGGCGGGTGGAAGCCGATGGCGGTGCTGCTGGTGCTGCCGCCGCAACTGGCGTGGGCTGCCTGGGTCGCGCGCCGGGCGCGCCGGGCCGAGCTGGGACGCTGGTAGCGGCCCCGCACCCGCCGCGATCCGTGCTTGCGGGGAACCCGGCGGCAGCGGCTAAGTTGTGCCTTGGCAGAGACTCGGCTCCACAAGGGAATGGTTCGATGATGCGTCGCCTGTCCGCCGCAGTGTTGATTGCCGCCGCGGCATACGGACCCGCTTGGGCGCAGTCCAATCCGTCCTTCAACGTCGCCAACCGTGCCGGCAGCAACATCATCGAGCTTTATGCCAGCCCTGCCGGCGTCACCAACTGGGGGCGCAACCGGCTGGTGGGGGTCGCGGTGCCGCCGAGGCAGCGATATGCCATACGGCTGCCGGCCGATGGCAACTGCGTGTATGACGTGCGGGTGGTGTATGCGAGCGGGGAGCCGGAGGAGCGCCGGGGCGTCAACACCTGCGCCATTGACGACCTGCCCTTCCCCGCCGCTGCGGGCGCAAGCCGGGCGCCACGCCCAGATGCCCGCGGCGACAGCCGGGGCAACCGGCAGGCGGCGACCGACGACCCCTCCTTCCGCCTGGTCAACGCCGGGCGCAGCGAGATCAACGAAGTGTATGCCAGCCTGGTTGGCGACGACGATTGGGGGGCGGACCGGCTGGGCGACGACATCGTCTCCCCCGGCGACACCCGGGTGATCCGCCTGCCGGCGGGGCAGTGCAGTTGGGACCTGCGGATCGTTTATGCCAACGGCAAGGCCACTGAGAAGCGGCGCCTGAACCTGTGCGGGATCACTGACCTGCGGGTGCCCTGACCTGCGGGTGCCCTGACCTGCGGGTGTCCTGACCTGCGGGTGCCCTGACCTGCGGGTGCCCTGACCTGCGGGTGCCCTGACCTGCGGGTGTCCTGACCTGGGGGTGCCCTGACCTGCGGGTGTCCTGACCTGGGGGTGTCCTGACGCCGCGCTTTCCGCTCCCCCACGCCCGGGGTTCCGTGGTGTAATCCGCCGGGCATGCGGCGCGACGCCGCAGCGGGGAGGATGCGATGGGGACGACGCTTGCCGCAGCCGCGGCGCCTGACCAGGTTGCGCGTCGGCGCAACTATGCCCGCCGCTACTGGCCGTTCATCGTGCCGGCCGGCGTCGTGGTGACCGCCGTAATCCTGTTCCCCTGGGCGTTCACCCTGTTCATGTCGGTGCATGACTGGCACATCGGCGGCGGCATCAGCTTCAACGGCCTTGCCAACTACGGCCGGATGCTGGGAGACGAGCGGTTCGGCATGGCCATGCTGCGCACGCTGTACTTCACCGGGTTGTCCGTGCTGCTGCCGATGGTGCTGGGGATTGCCGCCGCCGTCACCTTCCACCGCGAGTTCCCGGGGCGCGGGCTGGCGCGCACCCTGTTCATCCTGCCGATGATGGCGACGCCGGTGGCGATCTCGCTGGTGTGGACGATGATGTTCCACCCGCAGCTTGGGGTGCTGAACTACCTGCTGACCAGCGTGGGGCTGCCGCCGAGCGAGTGGGTGTATTCGCCGGGCACCGTGATCCCGACGCTGGTGCTGGTCGAGACCTGGCAGTGGACGCCGCTGGTGATGCTGATCGTGCTCGGCGGGCTGGCGAGCCTGCCGCAGGACCCGTATGAGGCCGCGGACCTGGACGGCGCCAGCGCGTGGCAGGCGTTCTGGCACATCACGCTGCCGCTGGTTTGGCCGTTCATCCTGGCGGCTGCGGTCATACGCGGCATTGACGCGCTGAAGGCGTTCGACACCATCTTCGTCATCAGCAACGGCGGGCCGGGGACGGCGAGCGAGACGCTCAACATCCTGCTGTATCTGGAGGCGTTCAGCTTCTACGACATGGGGTATGCCTCGGCGGTGGTCGTCGTGTTCTTTGCGCTGATCCTGCTCATCACCATGCTGATGCTGTGGACCCGGCGCAGGGCGACGCTGTGACCGCCGGGTCCGTGCGTGCCGTCATTGCGGGCCGGTTCCGGCGGGGCGATGCACCATGTGGCGCAGCGTTCTCCCAGCCCCGGGATTGCCGAGCCGCTGCGGCCATCGGAACGACGAACCTGGGGGGGAGCGTTCGGCTATGAGCAAGGTTGGGTCGCGCACTTTCGGACGGCGCCTCGGCCTGTATGCGTCGGTGTTCGCGCTGGTGTCGCCGGCCGTGCTGGTGTTCCTGTGGATGCTGTCGCTGGCGTTCAAGAACGAGGTGGACAACACCGCCTTCCCGCCGGTGTTCATCCCGAACCCGCC
>CAXTDP010000470.1:0-5038 GCA_964242295.1 uncultured Acetobacteraceae bacterium
CTGGCTCGATGTTGCCTGCCAGGAACAGCACCGTGCCTGTGTCCTCGTCAATGTCCGCCAGGTCGCGGACAAAGAAATCACCGGAGGTGATCCGGTTTTTGCGTGCGCCAGTTTGGAGGTCGTGCAGATAAAGATGCGCGCGCCCGTCCTCCTGCGAAAACCACACCACCTCCCCGCGCCGGTCAAGCACGCGGATGTTCGGCAGGCCGGTCACGGACAGGTTGACGTCAACGAACGTCTGGCTCGTTTCCGTGATCACGGCGCGGGCGGCGCCAGTCGCGGCGTCGATTTCCCATAGCGTCAGGCGCTGCTGGGCGCGATCGCGCGCAAGATGGAAGGTGCGGGTTCCGTCCGCGCTCCACCAGACCTCCCCGCGTTCGACCGCCGTGGCCACGAACACGATCTCTGGCCGCACCTGGACGGGCGTCAAGACGCCGCTCGCGACATCAACGATGCACGGCTCGGCCAGGGGCACGTGCGGGTCGCCGCTGAGGGCAAGCCGCATATGGTGCACGACCGGCCGCACCGCGCCTCCAGGAGGAACGTGCTGCAGCAAAGGAAAGTCCGCCACCGCCCGCTCGTCCAGCCGCGCCGTGAACAGGCGGCGGCTGTCAGGCGACCACGCGACGGCGGCAGGCAGCAGGATGCCTTTCTGCACCAGCGTCACCGTGGTCAGGTTCATGTCCGGCGACTTGGCGTAGGCGTGATGCGGCGCCCCGCCTTCCGTAAGTGGGCGTTCCAAACCCGTCGCGACCTCGCGCACCCACAGGTCGTGACCGCGCCGGAACGCGGCCCAGCGCCCGTCGGGCGAAACGGCGTCGCCTGGGCGGTGGTCGGGCAGGTCGGCCACGGTCAGGGTGCCGTCCCACGTCCAGCTCCGGCCGAATGCCGCGAAGCGTGCCGTCCCGTCCTCGTTGATCGACAACGACGACAAGGGCAACCGGTCCGCCAGCACGTCCTGCCCTGCCCGGTCGCGCAGCGCCTCGGCCAGGGCAGCGTGATTGAAGCTCGGCATCTGGGCGCCAGTGGCCGCATCAACCGTCACGTAGGCCAAGCCGGCCGCACTCTCCTTCGGATACCAGAACCGGTCGCTGTGCCCGATCCAGCGCGGCCGGACCATAGGGTTGAACACGCGCTGCCGCACCTCGGCGGTTGCGAACCGGGCGGCGCGTGCCCGTGCCTCTGGGGTCAGCATGCCGCTACTGCTGCTTGCGTACGTTCCAGAACACGAGCGTATTGGCCGCTGGCAGACCGGACACCACCTTGCGCCAGGCGACCGGCTGCAGGTACTGGCCGAGCAGGATGGTTGGCAGCTCGCCCCACAGCGCCGCGTTGTAGGTGGCGATCTTTGCCTGGCTCGGGTCGTCCATCAGGTCGGTCCGCATCGCCTCAAGCTTCTCCGAGCAGGGCCAGCCCGCGTAGTTGTTGCGGTCGCAGCGCGTGTCCACCAGGATGTTCGTCGCCGGCTGCGCGATGACCGGGACCTCGGTCCCGGAGCTGAAGATGCTCCAGCCGCCGCGCGCCGGAGGCTCTTGCTTGGCCCGGCGCACGACGAGGGTGCCCCAGTCGCTTTCCTGCAGGTCCACGTTCATGCCGATCTTGCGCAGTGCGTCGGCCGTCACCTCGGCCAGGGCCGCGATCAGCGGGATCTCGTGGCTGGAAAGCACTACCACCGGCTCGCCGTTGTAGCCCGCCTCCTTCAGCAGCGCCTTCGCACGCTCCAGGTCCGGCTTGCGGTAGGGCTCCGATCCCGCCTCGGACTGGTTGGGCGTGCCGCATCCAAAATAGGCGAAGCACTCGCGCCACCACGCCGGGTCGTCGGTGAAGGCGGCCGACAGGTAATCCGACTGCTGCACCGTGAGCGCGACTGCCTGGCGGGCGCGGACGTCGTTGAACGGCGGGAACAGCGTGTTCATCCGCATGAAGGCTTGGTTGCCGAGCTTGCTCGTGACAGCCACCTCGATCTCCTTGTGGCTCCGCAAGCTCTGGATGCCGTCATGCGGAAGCTGGTCGAGCAGATCGACCTCGCCCTTGAGCAGTGCGGCGATGCGCGTTTGCAGGTCGGGGATGACGATCCACTCGACCCGGTCCACGAATACCCGCTTGCCGCCGGCCAGGCCATTGGCCGGCTCGTCGCGCGGCACGTAATACGGGTTGCGGTCGTAAACGATCTTGGCGCCAGGCACGTAGTCACTGCGCACGAACCGGAACGGGCCGGACCCGGTTGTCGTCGAAAGCACCCCCGAACCGGCGGCTGCGATGTCTTCGGCACGCAGGATCGTCGCATTGTTGGCGGCAAGCGCGGACTCGACGTATGGGAAGGGCCGGGAAAGCCGAATTCGGAAGGTGTTGTCGTCCACCGCTTCGAGCGCAGCGACGCGCTTCATCATCACCTGCATCAGCGGGTCCTGCTTGGCCGCCCGCGGGATGGAGGCAAGGACGTCGGCGGTGGTGACCTTTTGGCCGTTGTCGAAGGCCAGGTTGGGGCGCAGCGTGAACTCGTAGGTCAGCTTGTCATCGGAAACCTTGCTGCCCACCACCATCTGCGGCCGCGGCTGTAGCGCCTCATCCATCGCGTAAAGCGTGTCGTAGATCATCAATCCGTGGATGCGGGTGATGGTGGCCAGGGTCGCGTGCGGATCGAGCACGCGCAGGTCGGATTGCGGCACGATGCGCAGGACGGTTTCAGCACGGGCCGATCCCATGGAAAGCACCAGCGCCGTGAGCAGCCAGAATATACGCCGCATGATGGAACCCCTGTGTTGGCCGTCTCAAGCCTACGTCAGCAAGGGGCACCGTCAACTTGTTTGGCTGCGACCACAGCAATGGCGACGAAGTATCTGGGCGCACCGACGGCTTCGCTGTCGCGGCAACGCCAATGATCCGCCCGGCACCGTCAACTTGGCTGCTAGGCGGTTGCGACGTGCGGCTAAGCTGGGTAGCCGGGCAGGATGACGACCTCGGCTGTTCCCAGCTATGCCCGCTACCGTTCCCCGGCTGAGATCGGTTCCGTCAGAGTTCGCGCCAGCAAGCGTAGCGTTGCGTTCGGAAGGGCATCAACGTCCCGTTATGCCGCTCCCAAAATGGCCAACACGGGCTTGGTGCGTCAGAGGTGGAGCAGCCGACGGCGGGCAGCAGAGACATGCTACTAGGCCAGCCGGGACATGAGGCGGGCCGATGCTGCATGCACCGTTTCTAAAGTGTTCTGGCGGTCGCATAGGCCAGGCTGGAGTTCCAGGTGCGCTGAGCCGCACGCCACCTTGCCGTTCCGACGTGTTCTCCGCTCGGTGTGCGACCGGCTGCCCCTGACAGCTTGCTGTGCCGCGTGCTGGAGGGACTGGCCGGGCAACGGGCGGCCACACCTGAGCCGTGGGACTAGCCCGCCATGGCGAGGGCGATCCGGCCGGCCGCGGTTGCGTAGTGGGAGATTGCCTCGGGATCGATGGCGTTTGGCCAGCGGTCCTCGACAAGGTGAAACAGGTCGTTGCTGCCGATGAAGGTGAGGTAGCGCCCTCCGGCGCGGTGGATGGCCCGCGACTCGCCGAAAGGCACCTGCGTGGGCGGCGAAAGGAAGTCGGCCGGCCGCCCGGCCGCCTGCAACTCGCGCGTCCCAAGGGCACGTAGGTCCTCGTTGGGCGATTGCAGGTTCAGCTTGCTTCCAGCCGCGCCGATGTTGGCGCCGAAATGGAGCCACGTCGCGCCACTCACCAGTTGGGGGCGCTTCGTCATGAAGTCATCGAGCCCGATGTGACCCAGCTCATGCCCGCTCGACGCCACCAGTGTGACGGTGGCAGCCGGCGGCGTGTCCCGAAGCGCCGCCAGGACAGCGAGCCAGCAGGCGAGACCACCACCGCGTTCCGAGGCGCAATGCCACCAGCCGCTGCGCGGCGTCATCACCACGACAGAGCGTGCCGAGCGGTCCCGCCCGGGGACGGTGGCGACGACGTTGCGCACGGGGCTGGGCACCCGGCGCACATCGGCCACAACGCGAACCGCCGCCCCGCGCGCGACAGCCTCTGACAGGGCAGGGCCATGCTCGCTTGCCACCAGCAAATTGGGCACGCCGTAGGGTTCCAGGAAGTGCTCGGCGTTGAACAGCGCCAGCCCGTCCTTGCCGCCCTCCGTCACTGTGACGAGCGCATGGCTGCCGGGGACACGCCGGTATGGCTCGTAGGCCGGGCCGTAGATACTGAGCGGACCGAGGGTGGCCAGGCCGATCTCGGCTCCCGGCGCCGTCCCGAGCCGGCCCGTCACGCCGTCCGGCCCAGTGAAGGCGGCGTCGAACATCGGAACACCTGGGATGCGACGGCCGTCCACCTCCAGGTAGCACGACGCAGGTTCGACCCGGTCGATGCTGAACTCCTCGATCGCAACGGATGCACCAAGGGCAGACGCTTCCCTGGCGAGCCATCCGGCGCTTTCCAGGTCGGCCAGCTGTCCGGTGCGGTGATGACCCTGGGCATCATAGGCCCGCACAATACCGCTGGCCCAATCGGCAGTGGGGCGGATCGTGCCAGCAGCCACCCGGCCCACCAGGAGCGGCAGCATCGCGCCGCCGAGCATCGTCCGTCGTGCGATCATCGTGTTCCTTCCCTCCGCCTCTGTGGGCGGTTCAGGCAATCTAAATGACGAGGGCGCCGATGTCGAAGCGCTGGATGTATACCAGGTGGCAAGTTGGCTGGCGCTTGCTCCGCGGCCGTTGCCTCCGCCCACTTCGTGACCGCGACCGCGGGCAGCAGGGTGGCCAGCAGCAGAGTCAGCGCCGCCGTCAGGAGCACGGCCCAGAAAGTGAAGTGGAGCGACTGGCCCAGCCAGCGCCGGGAACCTGCACTGGCTGGGCGGCATGCAAGCACTTGGCGAGGGCCGCAGGGTCCCCGGCGTTCGCGCCGGCTGCTCAGGCCACGCACCGCCTCCGGCGCCGGGCCGGGACGGGTCGCCCACTACTCGGCTTCCAAGCCCTATGTGGACCAGGACTAGGTTCCTCCGCGCTTCCCGTGCTGTCGTTTCGGGGTTGGATGAGCAAGTGAGAGGGGCACTG
>CAXTDP010000471.1:0-5035 GCA_964242295.1 uncultured Acetobacteraceae bacterium
CCAAATCGCCAGGACATACCAGATTGAAGATAGCCGTGCAACTGTAATGCTAGGCTGAGGCCGCCTGGGGAGCGATGGGCAGCCGCCATGGAAATGCTTTTGCTGGGTGCTGCGGGAATCCTCCGTGCGTGCTTCGGTTTGTCCCAGCGTCATGCGTGCCGTGTCCGTGCCGTCCGTAGTGCCGCCATGAGGCATCATGTAGGCTGCCAAGACTGCCCCGTTTCGGCGCATCCGCCTGCTGGGCTCCTGGAGGCTTGAACATGAGCAGCTCGTCTGAGTATACGCCGCCAAAGGTCTGGACCTGGGACAAGGAAAGCGGCGGCCGGTTCGCGAGCACCAACCGTCCCATTGCAGGCGCCACGCACGACAAGGAGCTTCCGGTCGGCCGCCATCCCCTGCAGCTTTACTCCTTGGGGACGCCGAACGGCGTGAAGGTCACGGTCATGCTGGAGGAGCTGCTGGCCCTGGGCCATCAGGGCGCGGAGTATGACGCCTGGCTGATCCGGATCGGCGACGGCGATCAGTTCGGCAGCGGCTTCGTGGGGATCAATCCCAACTCCAAGATACCAGCCCTGCTGGACCGGAGCGGACCCACGCCGATCCGCGTGTTCGAGTCCGGCGCGATCCTGATCCACCTCGCGGAAAAGTTCGGCGCCTTCCTGCCGACCGAGGCCGCGGCGCGCGCCGAGTGCCTGTCGTGGCTGTTCTGGCAGATGGGCAGCGCGCCCTACTTGGGCGGCGGATTCGGCCACTTCTACGCCTACGCGCCGTCGAAGATGGAGTATCCGATCAACCGCTTCGCCATGGAGGTGAAGCGGCAACTGGACGTGCTCGACCGCCGCCTGGCCGAGACCGAATACCTGGCCGGCGGCGCCTACACCATTGCCGACATCGCCACCTGGCCCTGGTACGGCGGCCTGGTGAAGGGCTGGATTTACGAGGCGGCCGAGTTCCTGGGCGTGCAGGAGTACAAGAACGTGCAGCGCTGGGCCGACGCGATCGGCGAGCGGCCCGCCGCCCGGCGTGGGCGCATGGTCAACCGCGTCAACGGCGACCCCGCGAGCCAACTGCATGAGCGCCACGACGCCGGTGACTTCGACACCAAGACGCAGGACAAGCTGGCGCCCGCTGCCTGAACGAAGGTCCCTAGACCAGCCGAACCGGGTTCGCGTCGGCGAGCGTGCGGCGGCCGCAACGACGAGGGCGGCCATCTCAACGCTGGAGCCGGGACTTGCTGCGGCGTCCCGGCGGGAACATGGAACCGTGAAGCTCTTACATCGTAGGATCATACGTCAGATGGACAGGGCCTCCACGATGTTGATGCATGAACCTTGGTCGCGGCGGCATCCCTGCCGGCCTCGTAGTGGCGCCGCACGCCGGCGGCAGGACCATCCCCGGCTGGCAACCTGATGAACGTGGCCGCGCCAGGGCGTGCAGTCCCGGCCGAGTGGGGTGCGAAGTGGCTCGGCGGCCGCGCCAGCTTTTCGCTTTGGGCGCCGTCGGCTGCCGAGGTCATCGTGCTGGGCACTGACGGCCCGGGCCACAAGATGGACCCGCAGGGGGACGGGTGGCATACGGCGATCCTCCCGGATTTCCCGCCAAGCACCCGCTACAAGTTCCTCGTCAATGGCGCCGCGGTGCCCGATCCGGCGTCGCGCAGCCAGCCCGATGGTCCCGAGGGGTTCAGCGAAGTCACCGACCCCGCCGCCTACCACTGGTCCGACTCCGCCTGGCACGGGCGCCCCTGGACCGAGACGGTGCTCTACGAGCTGCACGTCGGCACGTTCTCGCACGAGGGCACGTTCGCCGGCGTCATCCCGCACCTGGAGCACCTGGTGGCGCTGGGCGTGACCACCATCGAGCTGATGCCGGTCGGCTCCTTCCCCGGCGGCTGGGGCTGGGGATATGACGGCGTGCTGCCCTTTGCCCCGAACGCGGCCTATGGCAGCCCAGACGACCTGCGGCGCCTAGTGGAGGCGTGCCATGGGCACGGCATCTCGGTAATGCTGGACGTGGTTTACAACCACTTCGGCCCACACGCGAACATGCTGCCGAGCTACCTGCCGGAGTTCTTCACCGACAAGCACAAGACGCCCTGGGGCGAAGCCATCGCCTTCGACGGCCCGGCAGCGCCGGCGGTGCGCGAGTTCTATGTCCAGAATGCCCTATACTGGATCAACGACTTCCACATGGACGGGCTGCGCCTGGACGCCGTGCAGGCCGTGAAGGATGACAGCCCCGAGCACATCCTGGCCGAGATCGCCCGGCGGGTGCACGCGGCCAATCCGGGCCGGACGGTCCACCTGGTACTGGAGAACGACAACAACGAGGCCCACTGGCTCGCTCCCGACCGCTATGAGGCGCAGTGGAACGACGACTTCCACCACGCGCTACGCGTGCTGACGACCGGACGGCGCGACGGCTACTACAGCGACTACGCCGACGATCCCCTGCGGCGGCTCGGCTGCGCCCTGACCGAGGGCTTTTCCTATCAGGGCGAGGAGTCGCGCCACCGGCCCGGCCTGATCCGCGGCACGCCGTCCGCGCACCTGCCGCCGACAGCGTTCGTCAACTTCATCCAGAACCACGACCAGGTCGGCAACACGCCGTTCGGACGCCGGATCACCGAGCTGGCGCCCGAGGCACCGGTGCGGCTGGCAACGGCGGTGACGCTGCTGTCGCCGGGCATCCCGATGCTGTTCATGGGGCAGGAATGGGGATCGGCGCGTCCGTTCGACTTCTTCTGCGATTTCCCGCAGCCGCTTGCCGGGCTGGTGCGGGACGGGCGCCGCGGCGAGTTCAGCCATCTGCCGGAGTTCCAGGACGCAGACATGCTGGCGATGCTGGCTGATCCAACGGCCGCCACGACGCGGGACGGGTCGGTGCTGGATTGGGACTCCATTGAGCAGGAGCCGCATGCCGGCTGGCTGGCGTTCCACCGGCGCCTGCTGGAAGTGAGGCGGCGCGTGGTGCTGCCCTTGCTGCCGGGGATCGGCGGGTCCGCCGGGTCGCTCAGGACGATCCCGGCGAAGGGCGGCGAGGACGGGCAAGGCGTGATCGAGGCAGGGTGGGCGCTGCAGGACGGCGGACGCCTGGTGCTGGCAGCCAACTTCTGCGATGCGCCCGCGGGATGGGCGCTTGATGCGTCGTCACATCTATTCCGCTTGGTCGAGGGCACGCCGCCCGGCACCCTGGCACCCTGGGACCTTATGCTCGTGCGGGACGCAGGCGGACCGGATGCATACGGCGGGACCGGCACATGATGGACGGCACAGGCGACCGATCCGATGCGGCACAGCCCTACCCTGGTCAGCCGCGTAGAACCGTCCGGCCCTATTTGGCCGATGGTTCATCGGTCCGGTTGGACAGCGCCTCCTCAAGCAGCCGATAACCCACCCCAGGCTCGGTCACGATCAGCCGCGTGCCGGCCGAGCCAAGCTTCTGGCGCAGATGGCCGACATAGACCCGCAAGTACTGCACATCCTGCACGTGCGCCGGCCCCCAGACCGCCGTCAGCAACTGCCGGTGGGTCAGCACCCGCCCGGCATTGCGCGCCAGCAGCTCAAGCAGGTCGTATTCCCGCGGGCTCAGCACCACCGAGGCGCCGTCCGCCGTCACCAGGCGCCGGGCCAGGTCCACCTGCAGCCCATCGGCGCGAAAGACCTCCGGCGCTCCCTCCTGCGCCCGGCCGTGTCGCAGCGCCGCGCGCACCCGGGCCAGCAGCTCGCCGACGCTGAACGGCTTCTCAACATAGTCATCCGCGCCGCCGTCCAGTGCGCGTATCTTCTCCGCCTCTCGGTCCCGGGCGGATACGACGATGACCGGCACGGCGCTGAAGGCGCGCAGCCGGGCCAGCGCCTCCTGTCCGTCCATGTCCGGCAGGCCCAGGTCCAGCAGCACGGCATCCGGCGCCCGGGAGGCGCATAGGCGCAGACCCTCGGCCGCGGTGTCGGCCCGCTCGACCCGGTAGCCCGCAGCCTCCAGCGCCGGCCGCAGGAAGCGGTGGATTTGCGGCTCGTCATCCACCACCAGGATGGACGCCCCCTGTATCCCCGCCCCGCTCACGATGCAGCCGGCAGGCGCAGCGTGACGACGGTGCCGGGCTGCCCATCGCGCGGCAGGTCCGGACGGGGGCTGGCCGCCTGGATGCTGCCGCGCATCGCCTCTATCATGCCACGCGCGATCGCCAGGCCCAGCCCAGTGCCAGGCGCCACCCGGTCGCCGCGCCGGGCACGGTAGAAGCTGTCGAACACGTGCGGCAAGTCATCGGCAGGGATGCCCACGCCCTCGTCGGCGACGGCGATGGACACCTCGCCGCGTCCAGCCGTCACGCGCACGGCCACGCGCGCCCCGGTGGGTGCATACTTCACGGCATTGTCCAGCAGGTTCACCAGCACCTGCTCCAGCAGCGCGGCATCCGCCATCGCGCGCGCCGGCGGGTCCGGCAGCGACACGCTGGCGTGCAGGGCGCCGGGCACCCGGGCGATGGCGGCCTCGATCACCATTCCGATCTCTGTCGGCGCCAGGCGGGCCGACACCTCGCCGCTTTCCAGCCGGGTCAGGTCCATGATGTTGGCCAGGAAACGGGTCATGCGCGCGGTGTCCTCCTCGATGGAGGACAGCAGGTCCGCCCGGGTGTCCGGCGCCAGCCCGTCCCAGGCGTCGCGCAGGGTGCTGGCCGCGCCGCGTATGCCGGCCAGCGGTGTCCGCAGGTCGTGGCTGAGCGAGTTGAGCAGCGCCGTACGCAGCCGCTGGGTTTCCTCCATCGCCGTGGCGCGGGCGGACTGCGCCGCCAAGCGCACCCGTTCCAATGCCAGCGCCGCCTGGTCCGCCAGCGCCTCCAGGACTTGCAGCACTGGCAGGTCGAAGCTGCCGTCCCCGGCCGGCCGCACGCCCAGCACCCCGGCGATGCCGCGCACCGTCCGCACCGGCAGGAACCGCCACGTGGCCGAGGGCAGGGTGGCCGTACCGCGCCCGGTCTCCGTCCCGTGCGCGGCGGCCCAATCGGCGAGCCCGGCGTCGTCGAGCTGTTGCA
>CAXTDP010000472.1:0-5008 GCA_964242295.1 uncultured Acetobacteraceae bacterium
CTCGCCTAGGCGCTGCAGGTTGCCGGTCAGGAACACCGTGTTCAGCCCGACCCCGCCGAACACGGTGGCGGCCGCATTCTGCGAACCCATCGCCAAGGCCAGCAGCCATACCTCGGGCTGCCCGGTCCCTTCGACCCCGATGCAGGCCAGCACTGCCAGGGCAGCCGCCGCATAGCACGGCGCCGGCCCCTGGCGCAGCCGCCGCAGCAGCCGGGACAGGACGACGCCGACGAGGAACGCCAGGATCGTCAGCCCTTGCCGGGTCATGCCTGCCCTGTCCAGCTCGGCGGCGGACAGGCCCAGGAGGACGACCGCACCCGTCATGTTGGCGACGAAGGCGTGCAGCCCCATGTAGGCCACCGCATCCACCCAGCCAGCGGTCCCCGCCAGCCCCGCCGCGGCGAGGAGCGCCCCCGCGGACGGCCCGTCCGCCTTCGTTGTCCCCGCCATCCCCACCGGTCCCATTTGTAAACGCGGCTGTTAACGCGCTTGGCCGCCCCCTGGGAACCCCGGCCCGCCCCGCTTTTTCCGAAGGCTTGCCCATCCGCTTCGAGGAGCCAGGCCATGCCGCGCCCCAACCGGTGCGTCGTGCCCAGGGACCGTGAAACCCGTAGCCTGCCCAGCACCGCTGCGATCTTTGGACACCCTGGGCCTCGTCGCGTGGGCAAGGGGGCGTGGGCAGGGGGCATGGGCAAGGAGACCTGGGCAGGAGGTGAGCTGTCTTGCACCCGCATGGTCGGCGTAAGGGCTGCGGCGACCAGCGCACGGAGAGGCAGAAGCGTTGCGTCGCCTAGGTGTCGTCGGCTGCCCCGGTTGCCTGCACCGCGGCGATCACGGCCGCCGGGTCGAGCCGCCGTGCTACGGCCCGGTCGGTATGGACGAGAGTGATCCGTCCGTTGCGGTCGAGGACGAAGACCCCTGGCAAGGGCGCCCGCCAACTTCCGTCACCGTTCAGGACTGGCAGGTCGTGGCCGAGCCGGAGGTATAAGGGCCGGGCAAATTCCGGCACCTCCCAGTCCACGCCGAATGCCGCGGCGACCGCGCCGTTGCGGTCGGACAGGACGGGGTAGGCCAGCAGGTCGCGCTCCGCCACGTTGCCGCAGGCTGGCACCGGCTGCGGCGAGATCGCGAGCAGGTCGCCGCCGGCGTCCTGCAATGCCGGGAGGGCTTCCGCCCAGGCTCGCAGGTGTATTGTGCAGAAGGGGCACCAGCCGCCGCGGATGAACAGCAACGCCACGGGTCCGAGCGCCAAGCGGTCGCGCAGACGTATCTCCCGGCCATGCTGGTCCGGCAAGGTGAAGTCGGGCGCCATGTCGCCAGCCCGCAGCATCCCGGCGGCAGCGGTGGCCCAGGCTGCCTCGGACTGGCGGATCACGTCCGCGTCGTCCGGCGTCATCCGGGCCAGCATCGTGGCCTTGAACGTCGTAAGCTGCTCGGCCAAGGACGGCTTGCGCCGGACCTTCGACGGGAGTGAAAGGCTATCCTGCAACTGCTGGTTCATGGGCGCCTCGACCCTGGGATGCATACACGGCAGGTGGCCCGGCCGCCCAGGGATGATAAGCCGCACCGGACGATAACATCCATACCTCCGGGCATGGTATCGAGCACGCAGGTTGAATGGACATTCTCGCCGCCTTCCGCACCTATGTACGCGTCGCCGAAAGCGGCTCGTTTTCCGCCGTTGCGCGGGAGATGGGTGCAACGCAGCCGGCGGTGTCGCGCCAGGTGTCCGCGCTGGAGGAGCACCTGGACGCCCGGCTGATCCAGCGGACCACGCGCAGCTTGACGCTGACGGAAGAAGGGCGGGTCCTGCTGGACCATGCGCGCCGCGTGCTGGATTGCGTGGAGGAGGCGGAGGCCGCCGTCGGCCGTGGGCATCCCTCCGTGTCCGGCCTGGTACGCATCGCCACCCCGGCGGGCTTTGGCCGGCTGCATGTCGCCCCCCTGATCGGCCGCCTGCTGGACCGGCATCCCGAATTGCTGGTCGAGCTGCAGATGTCGGACACCACGGCCGACCTGATCGCGGGCGGCATAGACCTGGCAATCCGCGCGGGACAGGTTGCCGATGCCGGCTTGGTGGCCCGGCGGATCGGTTCCTCGCCGCGCCAGGTGTTCGCCTCGCGCGAGTATCTCGCGCGGAGCGGCATGCCGCAGCATCCCGCCGACCTGGGCGCCCACGCCTGCATCATCTTCCTGCAACTCGCCACGCCACACGATTGGAGCTTTGACGGGCCGAACGGGGAGGTGTCAGTGCATGTCGCGGGCCGGTTCCGCACCGACAGCAGCGAGGCCGTGCGGGAGGCAGTGCTGGGCGGCTTGGGCCTGGCGCTGTCGCCGTCCTGGATGTTCGGCGATGATGTGGCGACCGGGCGGGTGGAGGCGGTGCTGGGCGGATACCGCGCCGGGCAGGTGCCGATCCATGCCGTATATCCCACCCGGCGGCACCTGGCGCCGCGCACCCGGGCGGTGATTGACTTCTTCGCCGACGAGTTCCGGCTGGACCCGGCGATCTCCTCTTACGGTGCGGCCTGACATCCTGTTGTGCTCATACTTCAACGCATAGATGTTGTTCGCAGGTGCAGCATTTTGCATGGCTGGGGGTGGGACCAACTATCGCGGTGACGGTGACGCCTCCCCGGCTGCCAAGCTGGAGTTGCTGCCGCCCAGACAGGATTTTGGCCCGCCTATCCCGACGGACCTCCTGCACAAGGAGAGACACCATGAAGACCATCCTGATCGCCGCTGCCGCGCTGCTCACCCTGAGCGCCCTGCCCGCCCTGGCTGGCGAGGGCACCGGCGACATCTTCGCAATTCGCACCCCGGGCGTGACGACCACGATCGTTGCCCAGGTGCCGGACACTGGATCATCCCAGTATCCGGCCGTTGCCAACCGCCCCGGCTCGTTCCTTGGCGTGTTTGCGAGCAACATCGTTCCGGAGACTGGCAACGAGACGCCCGTTCAGACCGCGAACTCACTGCCTCGCGGGGCTGAGCAGGGCAACCTGGCTTATGTGCAGTTGCATCCGGCGGTCCCGCTGATGACTGCCGGCCGGTAAGAAACCCGCCTCTCCCTCTCCCTTTGGGAGAGGGTCGGGGTGAGGGGGTCTTGTGCCACGCATAATGCGTGTGGCGGCACCGGGTCATAAGCCTTGATAGGCTGGACTGGCACGAAACGACCTCCTTACCTCGGCCCTGTCCCGGAGAGACGGGAAGACAGGCAGGTCTCCTTGCCACAATCTTTTAACATCAGCATAACGCCCCCACAGGGGCGCGTCCTGCCCCGAAACTTGGGGGAGGGCGTGCCTGATGTGGGTTTTGCTGTTGCTGCCGTTCATCGGTTTGTTGTGGGTGCCGTTTTACAACTACTCTGAACCCAGCCTGTTCGGCTTCCCGTTCTTCTACTGGTATCAGTTGGCCTGGGTACCCATTACGGCGCTGCTGACCTGGATCGTTTACCGGGCTGGCGGCCACCACTGGGACAGTGGGGACCGTCCGTGACGTCCGGCCTTGACTGGACGGCGTTGTCCGTCTGCATCTTCTTCTTCGCCCTTGTCACCGTCATGGGGTTCGCCGCCACTCGCTGGAACCGCGGTCCCGCGGACCCGGCGCACCTGGATGAATGGGGCCTGGGCGGACGCAACTTCGGCACCTGGGTGACCTGGTTCCTGGTCGGCGGCGACTTCTACACCGCCTATACCGTGATCGCCGTGCCGGCGCAGGTGTTCGCCATCGGGGCGCAGGGGTTTTTCGCCCTGCCCTACACCATCGTCGTGTATCCTATCGTCTTCGCCATCATGCCGCGGCTGTGGACGGTCGCGCAGCGCCATGGGCATGTCACGGCGGCAGACGTGGTGTACGGCCGTTATGGCTCGCGCGGGCTGGAGCTTGCGGTGGCGGCGACGGGGCTGTTGGCCACAATGCCCTATATCGCCTTGCAGCTTGTCGGCATGGAGGTCGTCATCAAGGCGCTGGGCTTGACGGGCGAGCTGCCGTTGATCGCGGCGTTCGCAATCCTGGCGCTGTATACCTATTCCGCCGGGCTGCGGGCGCCGGCGCTGATCGCGTTCGTGAAGGACCTAATGATCTACGTCGTGGTGCTCGTGGCGGTGGCGTTCATACCCTACAAGCTCGGCGGCTACGGCGCGGTGTTCGACGCGGCGGGAGCGGTGTTCGCCCAGAAGCCGCCGGTGCCGCCGTCAGGACTGGTGCTGAAGCCGGTGCAATATTGGCCCTATGCGACGTTGGCGCTGGGGTCGGCGCTGGCGGCGTTCATGTATCCGCATACGCTGACCGGCATCTTCGCGTCGGCGTCGGCCAACACGATCCGCAAGAACGCCATCCTGCTGCCGGCCTATACGCTGCTGTTGGGGTTAATCGCTCTGCTGGGCTACATGGCGCATGCGGCCGGGGTGAAGCCGGCGACGCCGAACGATACGGTGCCGGAGCTGTTCCGGGTGCTGTTCCCAAGCTGGTTCACTGGGTTCGCGTTTGCGGCCGTCGCCATCGGCGCGCTGGTGCCGGCGGCGGTGATGTCCATCGGCGCCGCCAACCTGTTCACGCGCAACGTGTGGAAGGCGTATGTCAACCCGGCGGTGACCGACGCCGGCGAGGCCCAGGTGGCGAAGCTGACCAGCCTGGTCGTGAAGCTCGGGGCGTTGCTGTTCATCCTGTTCGCGCCGGTCCAGTATGCGCTGGACCTGCAATTGCTGGGGGGTCTGTGGATTTTGCAGACCTTTCCGTCGGTGGTGTTTGGGCTGTTTTTCAACTGGTTCAGGGCGCCGGCGCTGCTGCTGGGATGGGCGGTCGGGTTCCTGGGAGGCAGCTATATCGCCTGGTCGGACGGGTTGAAGCCGCTGCATACCGTCGTGATCGGCGGGGCCAGCTACACGGTCTATGTCGGGCTGCTGGCGGTGCTGGCGAACGTGGTAGTGGCGGCGGTGGCAAACTTGGCGCTACGCGGGGCTGGGTCTGGGGCGGTGCGGACGGCCTGATGCAGGCGGGGGCGGCC
>CAXTDP010000473.1:0-4995 GCA_964242295.1 uncultured Acetobacteraceae bacterium
GATGAGCCCAGGCGCGCAAAAACGCTCGCAACCTCACTCCGACAGGCTGCTAGGCCCGCTCCGCCGCGGGCCGCGGCCCCAGCCGTATGCGCCCGGCAGGCCGGAAGCCAGCGTTCCGAACCGCGATCCGCCCGCGCCATCGCCCGGGCCAGCAACGAGGACCATCATGCCACCCTTCACCCGCCGCACTGCGCTGCTCGCGCTGGCCCCCGCCATGGCCGCAGCCCTGTCCCCATCCCAATCCAATGCCGCCGATGCGCCGCACCCAACGGTGCCCACGCTGTCCGGCGTCTATGCCCTGCCGGACGGACAGCCCAAAGTTGCGGCCACGCTGACCGCGACGCCCAAGCCCGGCGGTCCCCCCGGCACGCGCATCCTCGAAGCGGCCATGACCAGGCTCGGCAACAGCCAGCCCATCACGCGCTACCAAACCGAGCTGAGCAAGCAGTTGCACCTGATCGCGGTCAGCGGCGACCTCCGGACCTTCGTGCATGACCATGCCGACAGGCCGGACGGAAGCGGGCGCTTCCGGGTGCCGATGACCTTCCCGCACGGGGGCCTGTGGCATGTTTACGCCGACGCCGTACCTGCCGGCCTGGGCCAGCAGGTGATGCGCTTCGACCTGGACCTGGGCAGCGAGCCGTCCACGCCACAGCCGGCGCCCGCACCGACCGGGCTGCAGGGCGCCGACGGGCGGTATGGCGTCCGCTTCGACACGCTGGACCTGCGGGGCGGGCAGGACGCGGAGCTGAACCTGCACATCCTGCGCGATGGCCAGCCGGCGCCGGATGTTACGCCCTACCTGGGCGTCGCGGCCCACGCCGTATTCATCTCGGCGGCAGACCTCACCTATGTGCATGCGCACGCCGCCCCGGCTGCCGCTCCCGCTGCCGGCGGCACGGGGACGGCCATGCAGCACGACATGACGGGAATGCCAGGGATGGACATGCCCGGCATGGGCCACGCCGGCGGCGGCGGGCATGGCGGGATGCCGGGCATGGGCGGTGCGCCGATGCGTCCGGGCTCGAAGGTCGCGCCCGACCTGACGCTTCATGTCCGCGCGCCCAAGGCGGGCACCTACCTGCTATGGCTGCAGTTCATGGCGGGCGGCCAGGTCCGGACCGTGCCATTCGTGACGCCGGTGGCATGAGGCGGGCGGCCCTGCATCCGGCCAAGGCAGCAGCCCAAGGCAGGCCGGCGTGCTGGGCCGGCCAGCCGCGGCAACGGAACCAAACACGGACGGCATCATTCCCAGGTCAGCCCATCCTGGTCCGCAGTCCATAGAGCAGATTGCAGTCAGGTTTGGACGCACGGCGACCGGACGCAACCGCAACCCTCCGCTCGCAAGCAAAAGAGCTAGGCCGGTTCGCGTCCAGTCTGGACGCGAACCGGTTTGGCCCTGCGCCGGGCGTGGCTGCCCGCCATGGCGCAAGGAGCCATAACGCCGCCCCCGCGTTGTCGCCGTGCCCGGGCCAGAGCGGGGGCGAGAAGGTAGTGCAAGCGATGAACGACGATGACACTCTGGACAGGACCGTTTCGTCCGAACAACCGCTGCCCCCAGCCGCGGCTCCAGTGACGGATGACGGAGCTTCGACCCTGCCAGGCAGCCAAGGTTTGCCCACAGCGACCGAAGACGACTTCCGCATGCTGGCGGACTCGATCCCGCAGCTCGCCTGGATTGCGGACCGCGACGGCTCGATCTTCTGGTATAACCGGCGCTGGTACGACTACACCGGCACCACGTCCGAACAGATGCTGGGATGGGAGTGGCGTAAGGTCCACCATCCCGACCACATCGCCCGCGTCCTCGACCACATCCAGCGCGCCTTCGAGTCCGGCGAGCCATGGGAAGACACCTTCCCGCTCCGGGGCGGCGACGGGCAGTATCGCTGGTTCCTGTCACGCGCCCTGCCGATCCGGGACAAGCGGGGACAGGTCATGCGCTGGTTCGGCACCAACACGGACGTCACCAACCAGCGCGAATGGGAGGAGCGGGTGCGCCACAGCGAGCAGCGGTTCCGCCTGCTCGTGGACACGGCAGCGACCATCGTCTGGACGACCGACCCGGTCAAAGGCGAGTTCCGCGACCCGCAGCCGCGCTGGAGCGAGTTCACCGGGCAAAGTTTCGACCAGGCGCGCGGCGTGGGCTGGCTGGAGGCGATCCACCCGGAAGACCGTGCGCACACCTTCGAGGCATGGCGCACCGCCGCCGCGGCCCGATCACGATACCAGGTCGAGCACAGGCTGCGGCGCGCCGACGGCGCTTGGCGGCACATGGCCGTGCACGGCGTGCCCGTCCTGGACGAAGATGGCTCCGTGCGGGAATGGGTCGGCACCCACACCGACGTCACCGAACGCAAGCAGGCCGAGGCGGCGATGGAGGCGGCCCGCATCGAGGCCGAGGAAGCCAACAAGGCGAAAAGCACCTTCATCGCCAACATGAGCCACGAGCTGCGCACGCCGTTGTCGGCGATCATCGGCTACAGCGAGATGCTGCAAGAAGAGATCGAGGACGGCGGCGAAGCCGCAGACATCGCCAACGACGTCGGCAAGATCGAGTCCAACGCCCGGCACCTGCTCGGCCTCATCAACGACGTGCTCGACCTGTCCAAGGTCGAGAGCGGCAAGATGGAGGTCTACGCCGAAACCTTCGATGCCGCCGACATGGTGCGCACCGTCGCGGCGACGGTGCAGGGCCTGGTGGAGAAGAAACGCAACACCCTGGAGGTCCGGCTCGCGCCCGACCTCGGGGCGATGCACTCGGACGTGACGAAGACCCGGCAGGTGCTGCTCAACCTGCTCAGCAACGCCGCCAAGTTCACCGAGGGCGGCACGATCACCCTGTCCGCCGAACGGGAGGTCGCGCCGGACCTCGCCGGTGGCGCCGGGGAGCACCAGGCCGACCGGATGGTGTTCCGGGTGTCCGACACCGGGCTGGGCATGACGGAGGAGCAGCTCGCCAAGCTGTTCCAGCGCTTCCAGCAGGCCGACGCGTCCACCACGCGCAAGTTCGGCGGCACCGGGCTGGGCCTATCGCTGACAAGGGCATTCACCGCCATGCTCGGCGGCGGCGTCGAGGTGGAAAGCCGGTCCGGGCAGGGCAGCACCTTCACCGTCCGCCTGCCGGCCAGGCTGCCGGAACCTGCCCAGGACATGGCTGAACAGCCCGGCACATCAACGGAGGCCGCAGGAGCTGCCGACGCCGGGAGGGACGTCGTGCTGGTGATTGACGACGACGCCGATCAGCGCGACCTGATGAGCCGCTTCCTGGAACGCGAGGGCTTCGGCGCCCGCGTTGCCGCCGATGGGCCTACCGGGCTGGCGATGGCGCGCGCATTGCGGCCCAGGGCCATCCTGCTCGACGTGATGATGCCGGGCATGGACGGCTGGTCGGTGCTGAGCGCGCTGAAGGACGATCCTGACCTAGCCGGCATCCCGGTCGTCATGGTCACCTTCGTCAGCGAGCGCGGCCTCGCGGCGGCCCTGGGCGCCGCCGACTACGTGCTCAAGCCGGTGGAATGGGAGCGGTTCCGGCAGGTCATGGACCGGTTCCGCGATGACGACGGCGACGTGCTGGTGGTGGACGACGACGCCGACACGCGCGAACGGATGCGGGTGATGCTGGAAAAAAGCGGCTGGTCGGTCATCGAGGCCAGCAACGGGCAGGAAGCCCTGCAGCATGTCGCGCATGCGATCCCAAGGGTGGTCCTGCTCGACCTCACCATGCCGGTCATGGACGGCTTCACGTTCCTGCACGCGCTGCGGGAGCAGCCCGGCTGTGCGGACGTGCCCGTGGTGGTGCTGACCGCACGCGACCTGACCAACGAGGAACGGCGGCGACTGAGCGGGGCCAACCAGGTGCTGAACAAGGGCGACACCAGCCTGCGCGACCTGGCCGGCCGGCTGCACGCGCTCGTGCCCGCGACGCCTGAGCCAGTCGGCGGCGCCGCTTGACCGGGGGTCGCGCCGCGGTCGCCGTTCAGCCCCGCCCCGTAGGCTGCCCGGCATCGTCCAGCGGATAATGGCACCGCACCCGCACCCCGGCCGCCACGCGCAGCACCGGCCGTTCCACGTCGCATCGCCCGGTGCGATAGGCGCAGCGGGTGCTGAACAGGCACCCCGCAGGCCGGTCCGCGGCCCCCGGCACGACGCCGGGGATGGTGGGCAGGCGCGCTTTGCCCTCCGCCCGCTCCGGCAGCGCATCCAGCAGGGCGGCGGTGTAGGGATGGCGCGGGTGCCGGAACAAGGCGGCGGCGGGCTGCTCCTCCATCACCTGCCCGGCATACATCACCTGCACGCGCTGCGCCGTTTCCGCCACCACGCCCATGTCGTGGGTAATCAGCACCAGCCCCATCCCCCGGCTGCGCTGCAGCCCGACCAGCAGGTCCAGCACGCCCTTTTGCACCGTCACGTCCAGCGCCGTCGTCGGCTCGTCGGCGATCAGCAGCGCCGGGTTGCAGGCGATGGCCATGGCGATCATCGCCCGCTGGTTCAGCCCGCCCGAAAGCTGGTGCGGAAAGGCGCGCACCCGCGTTTCCGGCGCCGGCACCCCGACTTGGCCCAGCAACGCCACCACCCGCTGCCGTATCTCCGCCCGCGGCGCCGCGTCATGGACGCGCAGGGCCTCGGCGATCTGCCAGCCGATGGAATAGCATGGATTGAGCGAGGTCGTCGGCTCCTGGAACACCATCGCGAAGTCGCGCCCGACCAGCCGGCGCCGGGCACGCGGCGCCGCGCCGAGCAGGTCGTCACCCCGGAACCGCACGGCCCGTGCCGCAACCCGGCCGGTGCGCGGCAGCAGGCCCATGACGGCCAGCATGGACACGCTCTTGCCCGAGCCGCTTTCGCCGACGACGCACAGCACCTCGCCCGCATCCACCCGCAGGTCTACGCCCTCCACCGCCGGGAAGGCGCCGAAGCGGACCGTCAGGTCCTCGACCTCCAGCAACGGTGCGTCAAGCGGGACCGTCACCGCCGCAGCTTCGGGTCCAGCGC
>CAXTDP010000474.1:0-4995 GCA_964242295.1 uncultured Acetobacteraceae bacterium
TGGGACCCCGGCCGCTCGGTTCCGCTGCCGTTGCTGGCGCCCTTGGCCCAGGTGCCCGGCGTGCGACTCGTCAGCCTGCAGCGCGGTCCCGGTGCGGACGATGCCAGCCGGCCCGGCGCACCGCCGCTGCTGCTGGCCGGGGAGCGCGGGATGGACATGGCCGATACCGCGCGGCTGCTGGCGTCGCTGGACCTGGTGGTCACGGTGGACACGATGATCGCGCATCTCGCCGGGGCACTCGGCCGCCCGGCCTGGGTGCTGCTGCAGGCGGAAGCGGACTGGCGCTGGATGGCTGGACGCGAGGACAGCCCGTGGTATCCCGGCCTGCGCCTATTCCGCCAGGATGCGGCCGGGGAATGGGGCGGGGTCGCGGCGCGGCTGCACGGCGCCCTTGCCGAGTGGGCGGCGAACGTGGCACGGAAACCTTGACCCTTCTCACGGGTTTGAACGATTCACCGCCTGCCCCGCTTAGGAACACCATTTGCGGATCGTCATCCTCGGCCTGACCATCACCTCGTCCTGGGGCAACGGCCACGCGACGACCTACCGCGGCCTCGTGCGCGGCCTAGCCCGGCGGGGCCACCAGGTGCTGTTTCTGGAGCGGGACAAGCCCTGGTATGCCGACAACCGCGACATGCCGGCGCCGCCCTGGGGCGAGACGCGGCTGTATTCCGGCCTGGACGAGTTGGCTGGACGCTGGTCCGCCGCCATCGCCGCGGCGGACCTGGTGGTTGCCGGCTCCTACGTGCCGGACGGCGCCGCCGTGGGCGCGCTGGCGCAGCGCCTGGCCGGCGGGACCGTAGCCTTCTACGACATAGACACCCCGGTGACGCTCGCGGCGCTGGAGGCCGGCGACTGCGATTACCTGACGCCGGAGCTGCTGCGCGGCTTCGACCTGTATCTGTCCTTCACCGGCGGGCCGACGCTGCAACACCTGGAGACCACCTTGGGCGCACGGGCGGCCCGGGCGCTGTATTGCTCGGCTGACCCCGAGGTTTACCGGCCCGACCCGGACTCGCAGCCCACGCTGGACCTCGGCTACCTCGGCACCTACAGCCGGGACCGGCAGCCCACGGTGGACACGCTGCTGTGCCAGCCGGCGCAGGCCTGGCCGGAGGGGCGCTTCGCCGTCGCCGGGCCGCTGTATCCCCCGGAGATTGCCTGGCCTGCGAATGTCGAACGGGTGGAGCACCTGGCGCCCGACCGGCACCGCGCCTTCTATGCGGGTCAGCGCTTCACCTTGAACGTGACCCGCGCCGACATGATCCAGCGGGGCTACAGCCCGAGCGTCCGGCTGTTCGAGGCCGCGTGCTGCGGCGTGCCGATCATCAGCGACTGGTGGGCCGGGCTGGACGCCTTCTTCAAGCCGGATGAGGAGATCCTGATCGCGCGGGATGCCGGGGAGGTGCTGCGGGTGCTGCGCTCGATGCCGGAGGCGCGGCGCCGGGAGGTGGCGGAGGCCGCCCGCGCCCGCGTGCTGGGGGCGCACACCGGGGACCACCGGGCGGCGGAGCTTGAAGCCTATGCGGCGGAGGCGGCGCAAAGTGTGCAAGCTGGCGCTCGCCGGACGGCGCGCGCATGAACCTGGTCATCTTCGGCCTGTCTGTCAGCTCTTCCTGGGGCAACGGCCATGCGTCCTTGTGGCGCGGGTTGATCGGCGCGCTGCTGGACGCGGGGCATCGGGTCACGTTCTGGGAACGCGACGTGCCGTACTACCGGGAGCACCGGGACCTGCACGCACTGCCACCTGGCGGCGCGCTGGAGCTTTACGCGGAATGGGACGACGCCCTGCCGCGGATGCGCCGGTCCTTGGCCGACGCGGACGTGGGCATGGTCACGTCGTATTGCCCGGACGGCCTCGCCGCCACGGCGCTGGTGCAGGACAGCCGCGCTGTGCGCTGCTTTTACGACCTGGACACCCCGGTGACGCTGGCCCGGCTGGAGGCTGGAGAGGGCGTGGGCTACATCGGGCCGGAGGGCTTGGGTGGTTTCGACCTCGTGCTCAGCTATACCGGCGGGACGGCGCTGGATGCGCTGCGGGACCGGCTGGGTGCGCGCCGGGTTGCGCCGATCTACGGCTCGGTGAACCCGGCGCTGCATCATCCCGCACCGCCGCGGGCCGAATACCAGGCCGCACTGTCCTATCTCGGTACCTATGCCGCCGACCGGCAGGCGGCGCTGGAGCGCTTGTTCGTCGAACCCGCCCGCGCCCTGCCCGGCGAGCGCTTCGTGATCGGCGGCGCGCAGTATCCCGACGGTTTCCCCTGGACGCCCAACACTTGGTTCGTCCGCCATCTGCCGCCGGCGGAGCATCCCGCTTTCTACTGCTCGTCGCGCCTGACCTTGAACGTCACTCGGGAGGCGATGGCGCGCATGGGCTGGTGCCCGTCCGGCCGGCTGTTCGAGGCCGCGGCCTGCGGCGTGCCGATCCTGTCCGACGCATGGGCCGGGTTGGACGAGTTCTTCACACCCGGCGCCGAAATCCTGGTGGCCGACACGACAGCCGAAGCGCTGGACGCGTTGCGCTTGCCGCCAGGCGACCTCGCCGCCATCGCCCGACGTGCCCGTGAACGCACGCTCGACGAAAACAGCGCTACCCGCCGCGCGGCGCAGATGGTGCAAGCGTTCGAGGATGCCAGCACGCCGGTGTCGGCATGAGTGGAGGGGGTGCGTCCTTCTCCCTCTCCCTCCGGGAGAGGGTTAGGGTGAGGGGGTCTTGGCTGCGGAGCGGGGCACCGCCGGTGCAGGTGGAGCACAGCCCTTCACGGGCCAACGTCGTCGCTTGCCCGCCCCCTCACCCCAACCCTCTCCCGGAGGGAGAGGGAGCAGAGGCAGCATCCTTCCTGACGGTATTCTCCTGATGTGGGGCATCATCCCTGCGGCTGGCGCTGGCACCCGCATCCAGCCGCTCGCCTTCAGCAAGGAGCTGCTGCCGGTCGGCTCCCGCCTCGACGCCGGTGGGATCGAGCGGCCCCGCGCAGTCAGCGAATACCTGATCGAGCGCATGGTGCGTGCCGGCGCCGGCAAGATCTGCTTCGTGATCTCGCCCTGGAAGAGCGACATCCTGCAATACTACGGCGGCCAGGTCGGCGACGTGGACGTGGCCTATGTCTGTCAGGCCGGAGCCGTCGGCCTGTGCGATGCCATCTTCCGCGCCCTGCCGCTGATCCCCCGGGACGAGCCGGTCATCATCGGCCTGCCCGACACCATCTGGTTTCCTGCCGACGCCTTGTGCCGCCTGCCGGACGACCGCCTGTCCTTCCTGCTGTTCCCCGTCGAGCGTCCGGAGCTGTTCGACGCCGTGGACCTGGACGGCGACGGCCGCGTGCTGGAAATCCAGGTCAAGTGCGCCAGCGCCCGCACCAACTGGATCTGGGGCGCCTTCAAGATGCCCGGCGCCACCCTGCACGACCTGCACCGCCTATGGCTGGTGCGCGACCGCCGCGACGAATACATCGGCACGCTGGTGAATGCCTGGCTGCAGGACGGCGGCGAGGCCTGGGGCGTGCGCGGCGGCAGCAGCTACGTGGATGTCGGCACCCTGAACGGCTACCGCGAGGCCATGCGCCTGCTGGGTGGCCAGGCCGCCGCCCCTGCCCCGCTGCACACGCCCGGCGAGAAGCGCACCGGCCCCGCCTTGGGTAGCACCCTGTTGGAGAAACCCGTTTGATCACCGACGAATGGACCACCGAGCGCATCCAGGAGCGCGCTCGCGCCCTCGGCCCCTGGTTCCACAACATGGAGCTGCGCGGCGTCCGCACCGCGCCGGAGCACTTCCTCGGCGACTACCCGATGGTGAAGTGGCAGCGTTTCCAGGACGCGCTGCCTGCGGACCTCACGGGCAAGACAGTGCTCGACATCGGCTGCAACGCCGGGTTCTACAGCATGGAGATGAAGCGCCGCGGCGCCGCCCGGGTGCTGGGCCTGGATTTCGACGAGGACTACCTGGCACAGGCCCGCTTCGCCGCTGAGGTCGAGGGGCTGGACATCGAGTTCCGGCAGATGTCGGTCTATGACGTGGGGCAGTTGGGCGAGCGGTTCGACGTCGTGTTCTTCATCGGCGTGCTGTATCACCTGCGCCACCCACTGCTGGCGCTGGACCTGATCCACGAGCACGTAGCCGGCGACCTCATGGTGTTCCAGTCCATGCAGCGCGGCTCCAACCAGGTGCTGCCGCTCGCCGACGATTACGAGTTCTGGGAAACTGGGGTCTTCGACGATCCCGGCTATCCCAAGCTGCACTTCATCGAGAACAGCTACTCGCACGACAACACCAACTGGTGGGCGCCCAACCGCGCCTGCTCCGCGGCGATGCTGCGGGCGGCCGGGTTCACCATCGAGAGCAACCCGGAGGACGAGGTTTTTATATGTCGCCGGGCTGGGCAGCCCGATGCGCGCTACGGCGCCGTTTATCCTGCACGCAAAAGCGATGCTGCTTTGAAGGAGGATGGGCCATGATCGAAGCGGCGATGATCTGGAACGAGCCGAACAACAAGTCGCACTGGGACTTCGAGAACGACCCGGGCTGGGCCGTTTTTTCGGAGATGACCAAGCTGGCGGGCCAGGCCATCGCCGCCGAGGCGCCGGGCCTGCCGCGCGTGCTGGGCGGGATCAGCCCGATTGATCCCGACTTCATCCGCGTGCTGCAGGGCCATGGCGCGCTGGCGGACCTGGACGCGGTGGCGGTCCACGGCTTCCCGTTGGATTGGAACCATTGGATGCTGGATGAATGGCCGGCCAAGCTGGACAGCATCCGTGCCGTCACCGACCTGCCGCTGTGGGTCAGCGAGGTCGGCATCAGCACCTTCGGCGCCGAGGAGGTGCAGGAGTGGGGCCTGCGCCGCACCGCCGAGCTGCTGATCGGCCGGGCGCCGCGCATCCATTGGTATAGCCTGTATGACCTGCCCGCCGACTGGCCGGCCACCACCCGGCATCGCGAGGCCGAGGGCAGCAGCTACTACCGCCACTTCCACATGGGCCTGCTGGACGAGCACG
>CAXTDP010000475.1:0-4979 GCA_964242295.1 uncultured Acetobacteraceae bacterium
AGTAGCCCTGGGTCAGCAGCAGCGCCGCGCCACGCAGCGCCGACAGCCCGGCCAGAGTCACGATGAAGGACGGGATGCCTTGCACCGCCACGAACCAGCCCTGAACGGCGCCGATGCAGGCGCCCACCAGCAGGATGCCGGCCGCAGCCAGCGGCCAAGGCACTCCTGCCGCCAGCACCAGCGCGGCCAGGGCATTGGTCAGCGCGACGGTGGAGCCGACCGACAGGTCTATGCCGCCGGTGGTGATCACGAAGGTCATGGCCACCGCCACGATCAGGCTCGGCGCGGCCTGCCGCAGCAGGTTGAGCAGGTTGCCCTCGCTGAGGAACGCCTCGGTCCCCAGCCCGAACAGCGCGCAGGCCAGCAGCAGGAACAGTGCGATGGACAGGACCTGGGCGTGACCAGCCGCCCAGTCGCCCCAGTGCCGGGCGTCCCGATGGGATGCCTCTCTCAAGCCGCCACACCCTCGCCCATGATGAGCCGCACCAGCTCCTCCAGCCCCGTGCCGCGGGTCGTGCGCTCGGCGGCCTTGCGGCCCTCGTACATGATCGCCAGCCGGTCGCACACGCGGAACAGGTCCTGCAGCCGGTGCGTGATGAGCACGACGGCGACGCCCCCGACCTTGACCCTGTTGATGAGCGCCAGCACCGCCTCGACCTCGCCGACCGCCAGTGCGGATGTCGGCTCGTCCATGATAAGCACCCGCGGGCCGAACGCCGCCGCGCGGGCGATGGCAATGCTTTGGCGTTGCCCGCCCGACAGCCCGGCGACCGGCGCCGACAGGCGCGGGATGCGTATGCCCAGCCGATCCAGCATCGCGCGCGCCTGTGCCCGCATCGCATCCTCGTCCAACAGGCCGCGGCGCGTGACCTCGCGGCCGAGGAACAGGTTGCCGGCCACGTCCACGGAGTCGCACAGGGCGAGATCCTGATAGACCATCTCGATCCCCAGCCGCCGGGCAGCAGCCGGGCCGGCGAAGGGCAGCGGCCGCCCGTCCAGGCTGATGCTGCCGGCGTCGGGGATGACGGTGCCGGCCAGCACCTTGGTCAGCGTGCTCTTGCCGGCCGCGTTGTCGCCGACCAGGCCTAGGCACTCCCCGGCGTGCAGGTCCAGGTCCACGCCGCGCAGCGCCTCGATGGACCCATAGGACTTGCGTATGCCGCGCAGTTCGACCAGCGGCGTCGGCATGGCGGCGCTAGCGGAAGACGGCGCGGTATGGCTCGACGTTCGCCTTGGTGACGATGGTGACGGGCACCGCGATCTGCGGCTGCACCGTGCCGCCGCCATGCAGCTTGACCAGCGCGTCCACTGCGGCGACGCCCATCGCGGCCGGGTCCTGCTGGATCACCGCGACCACGAAGCCTGCGTCAATGCCGGCTATCGCCTGGGCCGTCAGGTCCCAGCCGAACACCTTGATGCTGTCCTGCTTGCCCTGGCTCTGCACCGCGGCCACGGCGCCCAGCAGGGCTGGCTCCCCGGTCGCATAGATCGCATTCAGGCTGGGATTTGCAGTGATGAGCTGCTCGGCCGCCGAGAGGGCGCTATCCTGCACGTTGCGCCCATCCACCACGCCGGCCATCCGAACCGATGGATCGGCCTTGACCACGTCCTCGAACCCCTTCTGGCGGACGTTCTGGATGAAGCTGTTGAGCGCGCCGACCACACCCAGGGTCGCGTGCCCGCCCATCGCCGACTTGACGTGCACCAGGAACGCTTCGCCCAGCATTGCGCCGGCCTTGGCGTTGTCCACGCCGATCTGCGCCTTCTGCGGCCCGGCTGGCAGGATGGCGTCCACGGCCACCACCGGGATGCCGGCGGCGGCGGCGGCCTGAACCGCCGGCACCACCCCGTTCACGTCTATGGCGCAGACGATGATGCCGGCCACCTTCTGCTGGACGTAGGTTTCGACGGCGTCGTTCTGCGCCTGCGGACGGTCGTTGCTGTTGAAGATGACCAGCTTCGCCCCGGCGCGCTGTGCCGCTTGGGTGGCGCCCGCGTTCATCTGGTTGAAGAACAGCGCCTGCTGGTTGACCTGCACGAGCGCAAAAGTCGGTTGCGGCTGCGCCGCGGCCCTACCCGCCAGCCCCGCCGCCACTGTCACCAGGCCCGCCGCCGCCGCGCGCCGTCCAATCGAAACCGCCATGACCGCAACTCCCCGTGGCGTTAAGTCCATACTGTCAGGGGCTGGCGGCTATGGCGTCAAGGACCGCTTCCGGCCCTGGCCGTGCCGAGTCGGGCGTGACCGCGCCGCCGCCTGCTTCTCACCGGGACCCGCTTTTCACTGGAACCCGCTCGGCGCTACCCCGCAAGCCAGCCCAGCAGGTTGCGCCACAGCGGCACGAACCCGGGCCAGGCCAGCGCGGCGTCCGGCAGCCAGTGCGGGCCGATGTCGGTGGTCCAGGCCAGGGTGCGACCGGTGCCATGGGTGCCGGACACCAGCAGCGGATGGCCGTCCGGACCGGATGCGAGCACGGTAGCGCCGGGCTTCGCCACCACCTCGTTCAAGCCCAGCATGACCGGCCAGTCCCCCGGAACGCCGGCCAGCAGCGGATGCTCCACGGCCGGCGGCGCGGCGCGGAAGCCCTCCGGCACCTCGATCCGGTCGTCCCAGGGGTGGATCGTGACCGGCAGCGCCGCCTCGACCGGCGTTGCGCGGAACCGGGCGCTGGCGTTGATGCCCTGGAAGCTCAAATAGCCGCCGATCATCCCCATGCCGCCGCCCTCCGCCACCCAGTCCGCCAGCAGCCGCAAGCGGTTCGGGAAAGGGCGGGAGTGCAGCCAGACCTCCGGATGCAGCAGCAGCGTGTTGGCGCCGATATCGCTCAGCAGCACGGCGTCATACTCGCGCAGCGCCTCCATCGTGGACGGGAAGCCCGCCTGCGCCACGTGCGCCGGCATGTGCACGATGTCGAACGGCAGGTCCCGCAGCGCCGCGATGAAGCCGTCGGCGCCGCGGTGGTAGGTGACGGAGCCGAAGGCGTCGAACCCCTTGTAGTGCGTCGCGGCGCTGACCCAGCTTTCGCCGGCCAGCAGGATGCGCTTGCGGGCCATGGTCAGGACATCCTTGCGTCATGCAGGCGGAACACGGCGTCTGGATACTGCGTCCAGCTCAGCCGGGCGCTGCTGGCCTGGATGATGGCGTCGAAGTGCAGGAACAGCATCGGTGCGTCCTCCGCCAGCTTGCGCTGGGCCTGGTGATACAGCCGGACGCGCGCCGCCGGATCGGTGGCGGTCCGCGCCTCGGCAAGCCATCCCGTGACCTCGGCGTCGTCATAGCCTGGGAAGTTGTTGGGACCGCCCTTGCTGAAATAGAAGAACATGTTGCCGTCGGGATCGTAACGCCCGCTCCAGGGCGACATGCAGATGTCGAAGTCGCGCTGACGCAACACGGTGATCAGGCTGGACGGGTCCACCTGCCGCACGTCCACCCGGAACCCGGCCTCGTTCGCCTGCGCCTGCGCGACCTGGGCGATGCGTACCATCTGCGGCGAGTTGGTGACGGTGATGGTCAGGGGCAGCGGGGTGGGCACGCCGGCCTCCGCCAGCAGGGCCTTGGCCCGCACGGGGTCGTGGCCGGGCGGGGCGAAGTCCTTGTCGAACGCCCAGGCGACCGCGGGCGACAACGGCCCATGCGCGACGCGGCCGGTGCCGAAGTACACCACGCGCTGCACGACCTCCGGGTCCACCGCCGCCACGAAGGCGCGGCGCACCCGCGGGTCGTCGAACGGCTTGCGCGTGGTGTTCAGCGACCAGGCGTTGAAACCGAGGCTAGGCATCTGCGACACCCGCAGCCCGGCCTCCCGCGCCAGCCCGGCCACCGCCTGCGGCGGCACGGCGTCCACCAGTTGCAGGGTGCCGCTCCGCAGGTTGGCCAGCCGCACCGTTTCATCGGGGATGGGACGGAACACCAGGCGGTCGAAGCCTCCGGCGCCCCCGCGCCAGTATCCGTCGAAGCGCTCCAGCACCAGTTCGCTGTTCTTGGTCCAGCTTGCGAACTTGTAGGCGCCGCAGCCGACGGCTTGGGTCGCGAAATCGGGGCCAAGCCGGCGCAGGGCGTCCGGGGAGACCATCATGCCGGCGCGGTTGGTCAGCACCAGCGGCAGCGGCGCGTAGGGGGCGGACAGGCGCAGCTCCACCGTGAGCGGCCCGGTGACGGCGACCTCCTGCAGCGGACCGAAATCCGCCTTGCGTATGCTGGCGGTCGCCGGGTCCAGGTAGCGGTCCAGGTTGGCCTTGACCGCGGCGGCATCCAGCCGGGTGCCGTCGTGGAAGGTCAGCCCGTCCCGCAGGGTCAGGACATGGCGCAGCGGATCCGGACTGGCGTGGGTGGCGAGGCCCGGCTGGACCGTGCCGTCCGGGGCCGCAACCAGGAGGGTTTCGTGCAGGTTGTACATCACCGCGTTCTCGAAGAACGAGGCGGAAAACGCCGGGTCGAGCGTCACCGGGTCGGACACGACACCGACGCCGAGGATACGGGTACCCTGCGCCGGCGCCCGTCCGGGCGGTCCGGCGACGGCGAGCAGGGCCGGGGCAGCAAAAAGGGTTCGCCTGGTCAGGCTGGGCATTCGGGCCTCCTTCAAAGTCGGGCGAGGCGGGGGTCCAGGCCGTCGCGCAGCCCGTCCCCCAGCAGGTTGAAGCCGAGCACTACCAGGAACAGGGCCAGCCCGGGGAACCAGGCCATCCACCACGCCTGGTCCAGGAAACCCGTGGCATCGCGCAGCATGTTGCCCCAGCTTGCCGTCGGCGGCTGCACGCCCAGTCCCAGGAAGGACAGGTAGCTTTCGGTCAGGATGGCCGCCGCAAGCAGCACGGTGCCCTGCACCAGCACGGGCGACAGGGCGTTCGGCGCCACGGTGCGCAGCAGGATACCGCCCTCGGTCCGGCCCACGGCGCGGGCGGCGGTGACGAAGTCGAGCCGGCGCAGGCTGATAGCCTGGGCACGGGCGATGCGGGCGAACACCGGCAGGTTCACCACGGCA
>CAXTDP010000476.1:0-3825 GCA_964242295.1 uncultured Acetobacteraceae bacterium
GCTGAATGCGCGGGCGCTGCTGGCGATGGGCCTGACGGACCCGGCGCTCGGTGCGCTGCACTTGGCCGTGGCGTTGCAGCCGGACGATCACGCGGTCCATGCCGAGTTGGCGGCGGCGCTGCTGCATGCCAGGCGGGACGGGGAAGCGCTGCCGCCCGCCCTGCAGGCGTTCCGCCTGGCGCCCACCGCGGACAATGCGGTGCGGCTGAGCTGCGTGCTCATCGGCGCCGGGCACCTGGACGCGGCGCTGGAGGTTGCGGACGCCGGGCTGCAGGCTGACCCGGCCTGCTCCGAGGCGATGGTGAACCGCGCCATCGCGCTGGAAAGCCTGGGACGGATGGTGGAGGCGGAAGCGGTGGCGCGAGACGCCGTGGCTGCCGCCCCGGCCGACCCGGCGATGCGCCATCATCTCGGGACGACGCTGCTGGCTGCGGGCACCCTGACGGCGGAGGCTTGGGACCTGTATGAGGCCCGGTTGAAGCTGCCGGGCATTCGGGCGCTGCCGCCGTCGCGGCACTGGAACGGCGGACCGCTGGACGGGCGGACGCTGCTGATCCATGCCGAGCAGGGATTGGGCGACACCCTGCAATTCGTCCGTTACCTCCCGCTGGCGGCGGCCCGCGGCGGGCGGGTGGTGCTGGCGGTGCAGCCGGCGCTGGTGCGGCTGCTGCAAGGCACGCCGGGGGCGGCGGAGGTGGTGCCTGCCGGGGCGGCGCTGCCGGCCTTCGACGTGTTCGTGCCGTTGCTGAGCCTGCCGCGGCTGTTCGGCACGACGCTGGAGTCGGTGCCGCCGCCGCTGCCCTATGGCGTGCCGCTGGCGCCGGGGCGGATAGGTGGGTTGCGGGCAGGCGGGTTGCGGATTGGGCTGGTGTGGGCGGGCGGCGGCGTGTTCGCCGACGACCGGCACCGGTCCATGCCGGCGACGGCGATGGATGGGCTGGCCGGGGTGCCGGGGGTGCAGTTCGTCAGCCTGCAACTGGGCGCTGCGGCGCTGCCGGCAGGAGCGGAGGACGGGATGGCCGGCGTCCAGGACTTCGCCGACACGGCGGCGCGGGTGGCGGGGCTGGACCTGGTGATCGCGGTGGATACGGCGGTCGCGCACCTGGCGGCGACGATGGGCATCCCGGTCTGGCTGCTGTCCCGCCATCGCGGCTGCTGGCGCTGGGGGCAGGAGCGAGCAGACAGCCCGTGGTATCCGGGGCTGCGCCTGTTCCGGCAATCGCGTCCCGGCGATTGGGACGGAGTGGTGCAGGAGGTGCGGGCGGCGCTGCTGGCATGGGCCGGGGCGCAGGCCCGGGTGCGGTAGGGCGGATGCGCCCGTGCGTTCCGCCCTAACGTCGCGTTGGCCGATGGCGGAAGGCGCTGGCATGTCCGCCTTGCCAGACGCTGGGCGCTGCCCTGCCTTGCAGAGGCAACGCCTGTTTCCGCCGCGCGTTGCTTTCCAGCGATAGGAGACCTCAGATGGAACCAATGAAGCCTATGGAACCCATGAAGCCGATGGCGCCGATGAAGCCCATGGAACCGATGCAGCCGCAGAAGCCCTGGTGGCCCGAGGACCTCGGCCAGCCCAGCACCAGCGGGTCGCAGAACGACGCCCATTATGCCTTCTTTGCCGACAAGCACCGTCTGGCCATCCAGACCGATGGCAAGACCACGGTGTATGACAGCGGCGACCACCGCATCGGTGGCGTGCAGCAGGCACAGGGCGGGGGACGGCACCTGGCCTTCACCAGCCAGCACGGCACCGTGGACCTGGACAGCCTGAAGCAGGTCTAGGCGCGCTGGTGCTGCGGATCGAGACCCTCGTCGGCCCGGCCATGCGCCCGCACATCCCGGCGCTGGCCCGGCTACGCCGGGTCGTGTTCCGGGAATGGCCTTACCTTTACGACGACGGCGGGCGGGATGCCTACGAGCAGGGATACCTGGAAACCTATGCCGCCTCTCCCCGGGCGGCGCTGGTGATGGCGTGGGACGGGACGGAGCCGGTCGGCCTTGCCACCTGCCTTCCGTTGCTGGACGAGACGCCCAACGTCGTCGAACCCTTCCGTGCCGCCGGGCTGGACCCGGCGGAATACTGCTACTTCGGCGAGGGAGTCTTGTTGCGGCCTTACCGGGGGCAGGGCGCCGGGGTGGCATTCTACAAGGCGCGGGAGGATCATGCCCGGGCGGTCGGCCTTCGCCGCACGGCATTCTGCGCCGTGGTGCGCCCTGATGACCATCCGATGCGGCCCGTGGACGCGGCGCCGCTGGATGGGTTCTGGCGCAACCGTGGCTACATCATGCGTCCCGGCCTGACCTGCACGATGCGCTGGCCGGACCTGGGCGCCGGGGATACGGTTCACACCATGCAGTTCTGGACCAAGGACTTGGACTCCGCCGGATGACTCTACGCCTGGGCGCGCTGCAGTATCCGGTCAGCCATATCGCTGGCCTGGATGACTATGCCACCAAGCTGGACCAACTGGTGGCCGAGGGCGTTGATGGCGGCGGCGAACTGCTGCTGATGCCGGAATATGCCTGCATGGAGGTTGCCGCCGCCTTCTCCGTCACCGGGCCGGAGGCGGAGCGCGATGCCGTGTGCGGCGTGGCGGCGGACCTGCTGTCCATCATGCAGGCCGCGGCGGTGCGCCACCGGGTCTGGCTGGCCCCGGGGAGCGTGCCGCAGGCGGTGGAGGGCCGCATCGTCAACCGTGCCCCGCTGATCCGCCCAGACGGCCTGATGGCGTTCCAGGACAAGCAGGTGATGACCCGGTTCGAGGCGGAGCAGTGGGGCATTCACGGCGGCGCACCCGCCGGTGTGTTCGACACGCCTTGGGGCCGCATGGGCATTGCCGTCTGCTACGACAGCGAGTTCCCCGGCATCGTCCGTGCCATGACCGAGGCCGGCGCCTGGCTGATCCTGGTGCCTACCTGCACCGACACCGCGCACGGCTACAACCGCGTCCGCCTGTCCTGCCAGGCGCGGGCGCTGGAGAACCAGTGCTTCGTCGCCCTGTCGCCCACCGTGGGGGAGGCGCCGTGGCTGGCGACCTTGGACCGCAACACCGGGCGTGCCGGCGTGTATGGTCCGGTGGACCGCGGCTTCCCCGATGACGGCATCATCGTGGAGGGCGACGGCGCGGGATGGGTGTTCGCCGACCTGGACCCGGCGCGGTTGGAGGCGGTGCGGCGGGACGGGGCCGTGCGGAACTTCCAGGACTGGCCCGCGGGCTGGCGCGGACCGGCCGCGGGGCCTATCCCGTTCGCATGACGGGGAGGTTGCGATGAACGAGGCCGAGCGCGTGGTGCGCGCCTACTATGACACCTTCAATGCCGGAGACACCGAGGCGTTCCTGGCGCTGCTGACCGACGACGTGGTGCATGGCATCAACCAGGGCGCGCGCGAGGTGGGCCGGGCCGCCTTTGCCCGGTTCATGGACGGGATGAGCGGGTGCTATGAGGAGCAGTTGGCCGACCTGGTCATCCTGACCGGGGCGGACGGCACCCGGGCGGCGGCGGAGTTCGTGGTGCATGGCACCTACAAGCGCACCGCCCTGGGGCTGCCGGAGGCGACGGGGCAGCGGTATGTGCTGCCCGCCGGGGCGTTCTTCAGCCTGCGGGGCGGACAGGTCGCGCGGATAGACAACTACTACAACCTGCAGGACTGGATGCGCCAGGTCAGCGTCGTGCGCTGATGCGTCCTGCTTCCTCTTCCTCCGGGAGAGGGTTGGGGTGAGGGGGTCTTCAAGCCCGGTCCTTGCCGACCCAGGGTGGTATGCTGGCAGCGCAGCCTGTGCCCTGCTCCGCAGCGACGACCCCCTCACCCCGACCCTCTCCCGGAGGGAG
>CAXTDP010000476.1:3835-4955 GCA_964242295.1 uncultured Acetobacteraceae bacterium
AAGTCGTGCTATGCGCGGTGCAGCATCGGTTGTCTGCACAGGAGCACCGCGCATGGACACGCCCCAAGGAAAGCCCCAGGGAAAGATAGACGCCACCCTGATACCCGGCGACGGCATCGGGCCGGAGATCGTGGCCGCCACGACCCGGGTGCTGGACGCCCTGGGATCGCCCTTCGTTTGGGACGTGCAGCAGGGCGGGCTGGCCGGCATCGCCGCCGGGGGCGACCCTCTGCCAAAGGCGACCCTGGACAGCATCCGCCGTACGCGGCTGGCACTGAAGGGGCCGCTCACCACGCCGGTCGGCGGCGGCTTCCGCTCCATCAATGTGCGGCTGCGCGAGGAATTCCAGCTTTACGCCAACGTCAGGCCCAACCGCACGATGGTGCCCGGTGGGCGCTACGAGGACATAGACATCGTCCTGCTGCGCGAGAACCTGGAGGGGCTTTACGTCGCCTTCGAGCACTACATCCCGATCGGTGGGGACCCCCATGCCGTCGCGATCTCGTCGGGCGTGAACACGCGGGAAGGGTCGCGCCGCATCGCCCGCTTCGCCTTCGAGTATGCCGTGCGGAACGGGCGCAAGAAGGTGACGATCGTGCACAAGGCGAACGTGCTGAAGGCGCTGACCGGCATCTTCCTGGAAACGGCGCAGGATATCGCGCGGGAGTATGAGGGCCGGGTGGCCTGTGACGACCGCATCGTGGACGCCTGCGCGATGCAGTTGGTGCTGAACCCTTGGCAGTTCGACGTGATCGTCACGACCAACCTGTTCGGCGACATCCTTTCCGATGAGATCGCCGGGCTGGTGGGCGGGCTGGGCACCGCGCCGGGGGCGAACATCGGCGAGAAGGCGGCGATCTTCGAGGCTGTGCATGGGTCGGCGCCGGACATCGCGGGGCGGGGAATCGCCAATCCGCTGGCCCTGATGATGGCCTCGGCGCTGATGCTGGAGCATGTGGGGCACCAGGACCTGGCCGGGCGGCTGCGCGGGGCGGTGGATGCGGCGCTGAAGGTGGACGGGGTGCGGACCGGGGACCTCGGCGGGACCGCGGGGACGGTGCAGTTCGCGGATGCGGTGGTGGCTCGGCTCGGGGGGGAGCGCGCCAGATACGCTGGCAGG
>CAXTDP010000477.1:0-4947 GCA_964242295.1 uncultured Acetobacteraceae bacterium
CGGCGGCCAACAGCCGCCGCAGCCTGATCACCCCCCATAACTCTGCATGCTCCCGGCTTCAGGTGTAACCCAGCTTCAACCACGCCCAAAGGTGCACCAGTGAGCCTTTATCTGGCTGATCGACGATGATGCCAAGGCTGACAAAAATCAACGAGCCATCGCTCTTGCTGATGGGGTATCCGGGGCACGACCATTGGAACGAGAGCATGCCAACAGCGCCCGTGCCTGAAGATGAGAACGAACGCCTGGCGGCCCTGATCGCGCTCGACATCATTGGAACGGAGCCCACGGCTGAGTTCGACATCTTTCCTACACTGGCGAGAAGCCTGTTCTCGACACCGATCGCCGCCATCTCACTGGTCGACGAAGACCGGCAATGGTTCAAGGCCAGCGTTGGCCTGGACGTGTCGGAAAACCCACGGGACGTCTCGTTTTGCGCACATGCAATCTTAAACCCGACTGAAGTGCTATACGTCCCGGACGCGACCAAGGACCCTCGCTTTGCCGACAACCCGCTTGTGACGGGTGAGTTCGGCCTTCGCTTCTACGCCGGTGTGCCGATTACCGGCCCGAGCGGTCATCCGTTGGGGGCACTGTGCGTCATTGACCGCAAACCCCGCGAGGCCAGCAAGGAGGTGCTGGAGCAGCTCCAGCAGTTAGCTGTCGGTGTCGGTAGCGCCCTGAAGCTGCATGCTTCGGCTCAGGAACTGCGCAAGCTGTCGGTGACTGATCCGTTGACTGGGCTTGAGAACCGGGCGGGGTTCAACCAGCGGCTGCGCGCTGCCCTGACACGACGCAAGGACACGCCTGCATCGCGCATCGGACTGCTGTTCCTCGATTTGGACGGTTTCAAGGCCATCAACGACCTGTTCGGGCATGCAGGCGGAGATGAAGCGTTGCAGGAGGTGGCACGACGGCTGCGGTCTTCGACCCGTGCGCGCGACGCCCTCAGCCGGTTCAGCGGGGACAAGTTCTGCGTCCTGGTCGAGGATGTGCGGGACCCCACTGACCTACATGCACTCGGCGCCCGCATCCATGCGGAGTTGGCCGAAGCTTTTCTCGTTGAGCAGCAATCCGTGCCGCTTTGTACCTCGATCGGCATCGCCGTTTGCTCTGCTGGTGCAAGCGATCCTGAAACCCTGGTCCGCAAGGCAGATGCAGCTTTACACGATGCGAAACGGGCCGGGCGCGGGACCACACGGTTTGCTGCTGCATTGAAGGCGCGCGATGGACCGGTGTCGACCGGGCGCAACGTGATGACGGCGTTGCTGCGCAATGCATTGCTGCCGCCTGGACATGAGCCGTTCACTCTTGCAGTTCAGCCCATCTTCCTAGGCCGAACCGGCCAGCTTGCCGGGTTCGAGGCGCTGGTGCGCTGGCCCGACCCGGAGAGGGGTGTAATGCAGCCGTCCGAGTTTATCCCCATGGCCGAGGCGACCGGACTGGTGGTGCCGCTTGACCGTTGGGTGCTGGATCAGGCCTGCGGTCTTGCCGCGAGCTGGCCCAGTCACCTGCAGATCTCCTCCAACCTGTCGGCAGCGAACTTCTTCGCGGGCAACTTGGCGGAGGACGTGCAGGCGACCCTGGAGCGGCACGGAGTGGCGCCAAGCCGCCTGAAGCTGGAGATTACCGAAACCGTGCTGCTGTGCGACCCGACCCGTGTGCGCAACATCGTAGCGGCGTTGCGGGAACTGGGCGTGCATGTCATCCTCGACGACTTCGGGGTGGGCCATGCCTCCATCGCTTACCTGCGGGACTATGCGTTTGATGGATTGAAGATCGACCGCAGCTTCACGGCTGCTATCGAGACTGATCCACGCAGCCGCGCATTCGTGCGCGCGATCATTGAGATGGCGCGTGCGCTGGGCATTGGGGCAACCGCGGAAGGGGTGGAAACGGAGGGCCAGCTTCGGATGCTGCGCAGCAAAGGGATTGAGACTGTCCAGGGCTACCTGCTTGGCCGCCCAATGACGCCCGATGCAGCGATAAGCCTGATCGAGCAGCAGCCAGAGTGACCTTGTTGCACCCAAGCGCCCAAGGGTGTCCGGAACCGGCCCTGCGTAGGAAGCATCGACCTGCCCTGGTCCTGGACACCAACCTTGAGGCTACATCAAAGCCGGACCGCCACCGCTATAGCTCCAAACAGGAACACAAGGTCGGAAACTAGCGCGGGTACATTCAGTTGGTGTCGGTTCAAATTAGGATAGCGATATGAGCGAGAAAGCCCGCCGTTTTCCGGCAAGCAAACTCTTGGCAACATTCCTGGCAGTTGCGTTCCGACAGACCAATTCTGCTAAAAACGTCATTCCTGCACAGGCCTCGGTGTCCAGTGATATTGGGAATGGGAGCAAAGAAACCCTACCCTACGATGTAAGAAACGATTCGAGCGATGAACATCTCGACTATCTGAAGTTGCTGCGGCAGCAGACGGTCTTGGCTAAGTTTGGGGAACTCGCCCTCATGTCCGACGACTTGGACGTGATCCTGGCCGAAGCCTGCCGTCTCGTGGATCAGGCGCTCGGCACCCACCTTGCCAAGGTCATGGAACTGCAGGAGGACGGCAGGACGCTGCTGGTTCGGGCAGGCGTGGGCTGGAAACCAGGTGTTGTGGGCGAGGTGACCGTTGACGCGGCGGAGGATACCTCAGAGGGCCACGCCCTGAAAACTGGCGAGCCGATGACTTCCCCCGACATCTTGAAAGAGACACGGTTCGTCTATGCGCCGTTCCTGCTCGACAACGGCGTCCGCGCTTGCGCCAACGTCATCATCATTGGCGGTGAAGGCAGGCCTCCGTTCGGCATTCTGCAGGTCGACAGCCGCGTGCCCCGCCAGTTTACCGACAGCGACATCAGCTTCCTGCGCAGCTACGCCAACCTTCTGGCTGCGGCAGTGGACCGTTTACGTGTCATTCGTGAGGTGCAGGTCGCGAAAGAGCGGCTTCGTCTCGCGCTGGAAGCCGGTGAGCTGGGCAGCTGGGAGATCGACCTGGCCAACGGCGCAGTAACCAACACACCCCGGACTCTGCAGATTTTCGGCTACAGCGACACACCGTCAGCCTGGAGCTACGACAACTTCCTCAGCCACGTGCTGCCAGAAGAGCGAGAGCGTATTGCCGAGATGTTCGACAGGGCGGTGGACACCGGACTGGAATGGCATTTCGAGTGCCGCATACGCCGGGCGAGTGACGGAGAGGTTCGCTGGATCGAGGCACGCGGTCGCCATACCGGCGGCCGAAGCCTGATCCCGCCAACCCACATCATCGGCATCCTCGCCGACATCACGGAGCGCAAGGCAACCCAGCACGCACTGGAAGAACTGGTAGCCGGACGCACCCGCGAGTTGGCCGAAGCTTCCATGCTCCGCGATGAGGCAGAACGTTTGAACCGGGCAAAGTCCGAGTTCTTGGCCAACATGAGCCACGAGATCCGCACACCGATGAACGGCATCATCGGCATGACGGATTTGCTGCTGCGAACGAAGCTGGATGGTGCACAGCGCCGCTTCGCGGACGCGGTCCATCTGTCAGCGGAGGCCCTACTCAAGCTCATCAACAACGTTCTTGACATTTCGAAGCTTGAATCGAGCAAGGTCGAACTGGAAGAGATCGACTTCAAGGTCGCTGACTGCGTCACTTCGACTGTCAACCTTGTTAGACCTATGGCTGAACAGAAGGAACTTGGCCTTCTCACCCAGATCGATCCAATCGCGCGCCGCGCCCTCAAGGGCGACCCAACCCGGCTAAGCCAAATCTTGCAGAACCTGCTTTCGAACGCACTCAAATTTACAGACCATGGAGTGATCACGCTCAAAGTCAGCGGCAGCGAGATCAATGATGACCGGATTGCACTCAGGATTGAGGTGCAGGACTCCGGCTGTGGTTTTGACCAGACGGCGAAGGGCAAGCTGTTCCAGAAGTTTCAACAGGCTGACGGATCAATCACCCGCCGCTTTGGCGGCAGCGGTCTAGGGCTCGCGCTATGTCGGCAATTTGTCACGCTGATGGACGGAGAGATCGGTGCTGAGAGCGAGCCGGGCCAGGGAAGCCTGTTCTGGATCAACCTCGTCCTGCCATTGGGATCTGAGCAAGCAATTCTGCCGAACGCAGGTAGTAGCGTGTTACATGGGCTGCGAGCTCTCGTTATAGATGATAGCGACGTGGACCGGGTCGTCTTCGAGCAGCATCTCACCGCCGAGGGCATGGAGGTGACGACGGCCGCCGATGGCCACTCCGCAAGCGGCATCATCGGCGAAGCGTTCGAGACAGGTAAGCCGTTTGCAGTCGTAGTCATGGGCCAACACATGTCGCACATGACCGGTCCGGAGCTCGCACGTGCTCTGCAGCATCGGTTTGGGGCACAGACACCTGCCCTTGTGCTCGTGTCGGCGCTAGATGTCCTTTCTAAGTCGGATCCGGATCGTGCCCTATTCCAAGCCTGTCTGGCCAAGCCCCTAAGGGGAGTCGAACTGATCGCCTGTCTCGTACGTCTCCTCGCCACATCAGGCTCAAGCGTCTCCCGCAGTGTAGCCGTTGGGTCGCGCGATGACGCTGTCCGTATACTGTTCGTCGACGATAACGAGGTGAACCGTCTGCTTGGGGTAACCCTGCTGGAGCAGGCCGGCCACACAGTCGAGACCGCGGACGATGGCGTGCAGGCCTTGGATGCCGTCACGCACGGCAACTTCGGGATCGTCTTTATGGACGTGCAGATGCCCAACATGGATGGGTTGGAAGCCACCCATGCCATCCGCAGCCTCGGAAATGGAAAGGCCGCGCTGCCAATCATCGCTGTCACCGCCAACGCGATGGTCGGCGACCGCGAAACCTACCTCCGGGCTGGCATGACTGACTACCTGTCCAAGCCACTCGACGCAAAGCAGCTCCTGGCAATGGTTCTCCGATGGACCGGCTCTGCTCATACAGCCTTGCCGGTTCAAACGGTCGCGACG
>CAXTDP010000478.1:0-4947 GCA_964242295.1 uncultured Acetobacteraceae bacterium
GTTCGAGCCGCTTGGACAGCTCGCTTTCCCAACGGTCGCCGTTCGCGAGCAGCTTTTCCTTGTTATACAACAACTCTTCCCGCGTCTCGACCGCAAACTCGAAGTTCGGTCCCTCGACGATGGCGTCCACCGGGCAGGACTCCTCGCAAAGGCCGCAGTAGATGCACTTGGTCATGTCTATGTCATAGCGCGTGGTGCGGCGGCTACCGTCATCGCGCGGCTCGGCCTCGATGGTGATGGCGAGCGCGGGGCACACGGCCTCGCACAGCTTGCAGGCGATGCAACGCTCCTCCCCGTTGGCGTAGCGGCGCAGCGCGTGCTCGCCTTTGAAGCGCGGGCTGATCGCGCCCTTCTCATAGGGATAGTTGATCGTGGCCTTCTGACGGAAAAAATATTTCAGCGTCAGCGACATGCCGGAGATCAACTCGCCCAGCAGCAGGCTGCGGGCGGTGCGGTCCAGGAAAGCCATGGGGAGTATTCCTTCTTGCCCGGCCCGCTTTAGGCGCAGCCGGACGGTAGAGCAAGATTTACGCAGGCGGCTGGCCGGGCAGCCAACCCATGCCCAGCAATACGCCGGCAGTCAGCACCAGCCATGCCAGGGAAAGTGGCAGGAACACCTTCCAGCCCAGCCGCATCAGTTGGTCGTAGCGGAAGCGCGGGAAGGTGGCGCGCACCCACACGAACATGAACAGCACCAGGCAGATCTTGGCGATGAACCAGATAGGGCCGGGTATCCAGGTAAACGGGGCGAACGGAAGCGGGCTGAGCCAGCCGCCCAGGAACAGGATCGCCGTCATGCCCGACATCAGGATCATGTTGGCGTATTCGCCCAGGAAGAATAGGCCGAAGGTCATCGCCCCGTATTCCACATGGAAGCCGCCGACGATCTCGCTCTCGCCTTCCGGCAGGTCGAACGGCGCGCGGTTGGTCTCGGCCAGGATCGAAATGAAGAACACGATGAACATCGGGAACAGCGGAATGAAGAACCAGATACGCTCCTGGGCATGCACGATCGCCGTCAGGTTCAGGCTGCCGGCGCATAGCAGCACGCTGACGATCACGAGGCCCATGCTGACCTCGTAGCTGACCATCTGCGCTGCCGAACGCAGCGCGCCCAGGAAGGCATACTTGCTGTTGCTGGCCCACCCGGCGATGACGATGCCATAAACGCCCAAGCTACTGACCGCGAACAGATACAGGATGCCGACGTTGATGTTGGCGATGGCCCAGCCATCGTTCACCGGGATCACCGCCCAGGCGATCATCGCCAGCGTCATCGTCAGCAGCGGCGCCACGATGAACAGCAGGCGGTTGGCGCCGGTAGGAATGATGGTCTCCTTCATCAGCATCTTCAGCGCATCTGCAAACGGCTGCATGAGGCCGAAGGGACCGACGACGTTCGGCCCCTTACGCATCTGCATGGCCGCCATCACCTTGCGCTCGGCTAGGGTCAAGTAGGCGACGCTGACCAGCACAGGCACCAGCATGGCTAACGTCTGGACGACGGTCAGCACGGTGACGCCAAGCGGTGTGGCAAGGAAGGCAGTCATCCCGGCTACTCCGCCGCCTGCTGCATCGGATGGGTGTAGGTCCGGGTGCATTCTGCCATGGTTGCGCTGGCGCGGCAGATTGCGTTCGTCTGATAGTAGTCGGGCACCGCAGGCTGGAACGGGGTATCGGACAACTCCCCGCCGGCCGCCGGCCCAGACAGGTCGGTGCAGCCGTGGCGCTGCAACTCCTGCTCGACGGCAAAGACCGGGTTGGCCTGGATCAGCCGGTCACGCACGCCAGCCAGGTCGTCATAGGGCAGCTTGTGGCCAATCGTGGCGCTGAACGCGCGTAGGATGGCCCAGTCCTCCCGCGCCTCGCCGGGCGGCCGGATGGACAGGAAACCGCGTTGCATCCGGCCTTCGGTGTTGACGTAGGTGCCGGCCTTCTCGGTGTAGGCCGCGCCGGGCAGGATCACATCGGCGCGGGCGGCGCCGCGGTCGCCGTGATGCCCCTGATACACGACAAAGGTGCCGGCTCCGATGCGGGCAGTATCGAACTCGTCCGCCCCGAGCAGCCATAGCAGGTCCACGCCGCCGTCCAGCATCCCGGCCAGGTCCTTGCCGTCCGGACCCGGCACGAAACCCAAATCGAGCGCGCCCACCCTTGCCGCTGCCGTGTGCAGCACGTTAAACCCATTCCACTCAGGCGTCAGCGCGCCGACATCAACCGCAAGCTGCCAGGCTGCGGCCAGCACCGCCGCACCGTCCGGACGGCGCAGGGCGCCCTGCCCCACCACGATCATCGGATGCTTGGCGGCGCGCAGCTTGTCGGCGAACGCGCCGAGGTTGGACAAAACAGCCGGGTTGTCGCCCAGATGGGCCGCACGGTAGGTCAGGTCGGCGGCCGCACCGATATACGCGACAGGGCAAGGCCCCTGGTTCAGCCGCTTGCGGATACGGGCGTTCAGCACCGGGGCTTCACGCCGCGGATTGCTGCCGATCAGCAGGATGGCGTCGGCATCCTCGATCCCAGCAACCGTCGTGTTGAACGTGTAATGCTCCCGCCTGCCCGGCGGCAGCATTGCGCCATCCTGGCGGCAATCCAGGTTGCTGGACCCCAGCGCCGCCATGAGGTCCTTGAGGGCCACCATGCTCTCGGCATCGCACAGGTCGCCCGCCACAGCGCCAATCCGGTCGCCAGCCAGGCCACGCAGCTTCGCCGCAATCGCGCTGAACGCGTCCGGCCAGGTCGCCGGGCGCAGCTTGCCCTCCACGCGGACCCAGGGGCGGTCCAACCGCCGGCGCTTGAGCCCGTCATGGGCAAAGCGGGACTTATCAGCCAGCCACTCCTCGTTCACGTCCTCATTGGTGCGGGGCATAACCCGCAGCACCTCGGACCCACGCCCGTCCACCGTGATATTGGAACCCAAGGCATCGTGCACGTCTATGCTGACGGTGTGGCGCAGCTCCCAGGGACGGGCGACGAAGCTGTTGGGCTTGTCGAGCAGCGCACCCACCGGGCAGATGTCGATCAGGTTGCCGGACAACTCGGTCGTCAGCGCCTTTTCGATGTAGGTGCCAATCTCCATGTTCTCGCCGCGGGCGGTGGCGCCCATCTCCGGCACGCCAGCGACCTCGCTGCTGAACCGGATGCAGCGGGTGCAGTGGATACAGCGGGTCATGAATGTCTTGACCAGCGGACCCAAGTACTTGTCCTTGATTGCCCGCTTGTTCTCGCGGTAGCGCGAATGGTCCATCCCGTAGGAGTAGGCCTGGTCCTGCAGGTCGCATTGGCCGCCCTGGTCGCAGATCGGGCAGTCCAACGGGTGATTGATGAGCAGGAACTCCATCACACCCCTGCGGGCCTGACGCACCACGGGCGTGTCGGTCTTCACCACCATGCCATCCGCCACCGGATAGGCGCAGGAGGCGATGGGCTTGGGCGCTTTCTCCACCTCGACCAGACACATGCGGCAGTTGCCGGCGACGGACAGCCGCTCATGATAGCAGAAGCGGGGAATTTCCTTGCCCGCGGCCTCACAGGCTTGCAGGACGGATGAACCATTCGGGACTTCGACGGTGATGCCGTCAACGGTAACGTTGGCCATGGATATCCTCTACTCCGCCGCCATCGGCAGCGGCCGCGGCGCACGGGCCGCCTTATACTCGGCGATGCGCTGCTCCATCACCGGACGGAAATGACGGATCAGACCCTGGATCGGCCAGGCTGCGGCGTCGCCCAGGGCACAGATGGTGTGACCCTCGACCTGCTTCGTCACCTGCTCCAGCGTGTCTATCTCCTCCAGGTCGGCGCGACCCTGCACCATGCGGTGCATCACGCGCATCATCCAGCCCGTACCCTCGCGGCAGGGTGTGCACTGGCCGCACGATTCGTGCTTGTAGAACTGCGCCAAGCGGTCAATGGCGCGGATCACGTCCGTGCTCTTGTCCATCACGATCACGCCCGCGGTGCCCAGGCCGCTCTTCACATCGCGCAGGCTGTCGAAGTCCATCAGGACGGTATCGCAGACGTCCTTGGGAATCAGCGGCACGCTGGACCCGCCGGGGATCACGGCCAGCAGGTTGTCCCAGCCGCCACGCACGCCGCCCGCATAGGTATCAATCAGTTCACGCAGGGGAATGCCAAGCTCCTCCTCCACATTGCAGGGCTTGTTCACGTGGCCGCTGATGCAGAAGATCTTGGTGCCGCTGTTCTTGGGCCGGCCCAGCGCCGAGAACCATGCACCGCCCCGGCGCAGGATCGTCGGCACCACGGCAATCGTCTCAACATTATTGACCGTCGTGGGGCAGCCATACAGGCCGACTGCCGCCGGGAACGGCGGCTTGAGCCGGGGCATACCCTTCTTGCCCTCCAAGCTTTCGAGCAGGGCCGTTTCTTCGCCGCAGATGTAGGCGCCGGCGCCACGGTGAACATACAGGTCGAAGTCGTATCCTGATCCCGCGGCGTTCTTGCCCAACAGGTTCGCCGCATACGCCTCGTCAACGGCGGCCTGCAAAGCCTTCGCTTCGTTGGCGTATTCGCCACGTATGTAGATGTAGCAGGATGCCGCGCCCATGGCGAAGGATGCAATCAGCGCCCCCTCGATCAGCTTGTGCGGGTCATGCCGCATGATGTCGCGGTCCTTGCAGGTGCCGGGCTCGCTTTCATCGGCATTGATGACGAGGTAGCTAGGGCGCCCATCAGGGTTGACCTGCTTCGGCATAAACGACCACTTCATGCCGGTCGGAAACCCGGCGCCGCCGCGGCCTCGCAGTCCCGAGGCCTTCATCTCATCAATGATGGCGTCGCGCCCGCGGGCGATGATGGCCGCCGTTGCGTCCCAGTCGCCGCGAGCCCGGGCACCGTCCAGGCCTGGGCTGTGCTGCCCATACAGGTTGGTAAAGATGCGGTCCTTGTCGGCGAGCATCGCTGACTACTCCAGGGTTGTCAGGGTGG
>CAXTDP010000479.1:0-4934 GCA_964242295.1 uncultured Acetobacteraceae bacterium
AGGTTCTGCGCTCGATGTGAGCTCACGAGCGTTCTTCGAAGCTCTCGAAGGCGCACGTCACGCGCGCGGTGTTGTCGGGCAGCACGTCATCGGCCCGGGCCTGGCGGTCGGTGCGGACCTGATCGCCGGTTTTCCCACGGAAACGGATGCGCTGTTCGCCGAAACCTTGGCCTTCGTGGACGAGGCCGCGCTGCCCTACCTCCACGTCTTCCCCTACAGCGAGCGCCCAGGCACCCCCGCCGCCCGGATGCCAGCGGTAGCCCCGCCCATCCGCCGCGAACGCGCGGCCCGGCTGCGTGCCGCGGCGTCCGTCCATGCCGTCGCCTTTCATGCCGCCATGGTCGGGCGGACGGTGCAGGTGGTGGTGGAGCGGCGACGGCGCGGCCATACCGAGCACTACGCCCCGGTGCGCCTCGCCACGGCGGATGCGGTCGGCAGCTTGGCAACGGCGCTGGTCGTGGGAGCGGACGCCGCCGGGCTGGATGCGGCAGGGCTGGACGCAATCGGGCTGGACGCGGCCAACCCGCCAGGCGGCTGAGGGCGCCGGGTGATGCACTCGCTGCCAGGAGCGCCCATGTTGGGGTGCGGACTGCGATTGGGGAGCGTAATGGCCGAAGTGGATTTTGAGTTGCCGCACGACTTGCCGCCTTGCGCATCGGACGGGCAGGCCGGAACGGAGGCCATATGAGCCGCCTGACGCACTTCAGATTGCAGGCCGAGGCCTGTCCCGACGCCCTCGCGCCGCACGTGACCTGATGGCCCTCGGCTTCCTTTCCCGCCTCAAGGAAGGCCTGTCCCGCAGCACCCAGAAGCTGACGGGCGGCATCACCGCCGTCCTCACCAAGCGCAAGCTGGACGACGCCGGGCTGGAGGAATTGGAGGATCTGCTGATCGGCGCCGACCTCGGCCCGGAGGTTGCAGCCCGCATCATTGCCAGCTTCCGCAGCAGCCGCTTCGGCCGTGAGATCACGGAGCACGAGATCAAGGCATCCCTCGCCGATGAGATCGCCGCCATCCTGGCGCCGGTCGCCCACCCCTTGCAGATCGACCGCACCCTGCGTCCGCACGTCGTCCTGGTCGTCGGCGTGAACGGCACCGGCAAGACCACCACCATCGGCAAGCTGGCGCTGCAATACAAGCAGGAGGGCCTGCGCCCGATCCTGGTCGCCGGCGACACCTTCCGCGCCGCCGCCGTCGAGCAGTTGCAGGTCTGGGGAACCCGCACCGGCGCCCCGGTGGTCAGCGGCCCGCCGAACGCGGACGCCGCCGGCCTCGCCTTCGACGCCCTGACCCGCGCCAAGGCGGAGGGCGCCGACGTCCTGCTGATAGACACCGCCGGACGCCTGCACAACAAGGGCGCCCTGATGGAGGAGCTGGCGAAGATCATTCGGGTGCTGCGCAAGCAGGACCCCACCGCGCCGCATTCTGTGCTGCTGGTGCTGGACGCCACCACCGGCCAGAACGCGATCGAGCAGGTCCGGGTGTTCCAGGACCTGGTCGCCGTGACCGGCCTGGTCGTCACCAAGCTGGACGGCAGCGCCCGCGGCGGCATCGTGGTCGCGCTGGCCGAGGCATTCGGCCTGCCGGTCCATGCCGTCGGCGTCGGCGAGCAGGCCGGCGACCTCCGCCCTTTCGACGCCGGGGACTTCGCACGCGGTTTGGTGGGGGTGGACGCAGCATAGGCAACTTTCCCGTTGCCCCGGCGCTGCCCGGCCATGAGCGATTCACATACAGCCCCGTCCGACCGCGCCTCCCCAGGCGCCGAACCCTCCAATGCCGCATCCCAGGCCGACCGCCGCTTCATCGGCCGCGCCCTGGAACTGGCCCGCAAGGCGGCTGGCATGCCCGGCGCTTCGCCCATTGGCTGCGTGATCGTCATGAACGGCCAGATCGTGGCGGAGGGCCATAACGAGGTCGGCATGCGCCATGACCCGACAGCCCATGCGGAAATGGTCGCCATCCGCTGGGCCAGCGCCAAGCTGCAACGCGACGACCTGCGCGGCGCCACGCTCTACTCCACCCTGCAGCCCTGCGGCATGTGCACGATGGCCAGCATCTGGAGCCGCATAGACCGCGTCGTGTATGGTGCCGGGCGCGAGGACGTCCATAAGATGTACTTTGAAGACCGGCACCTCGACACCATGAACTTCATCCACGACGCCTATCGGAAGGACATGGAGATCGTGGCCGGCGTCATGGCGGCAGAATGCGCCGCCCTCTACTATGGACCCGATGATGATCCGCCGTTGGAAGAACAGGGCAATCTCTAGCCGACGAGGCCGACGGAGCCGCGGCGATGCGGATTGACGCCCGGCTTCCGCTGCGGTTCGGCACGTCCGCAGACGCCCGGGATGGCGACGCCGTGCTGCTGTCCCATGGTGAGCCGGCACCGTCCGGCGTGCCCGCAGCATGGTTGGAGGGGAAGGTGGATACAGCCGCCGGGCATCCTGTGGGATGCGCCTGCTGCACCCCACGCAATGCCGCGGCACAGGCGTTGAGCTTGCTCTTCCTCCGGCGCGGCCGGGGCGAAGTGGCGGCGTTCAGGACCGTTCTGGCCGTAGTCGGTGCGACCGATGCGGACCTGGTCCGGGCCGCCCTGCAATCCGATCCTCTCGTGTCCGGCAGGTTCCGCCTGGCCCAGGACGTCTGACGGCAAACCTGGCGCCGAACCAGGAAGGTCCCATGCTGGCCGTCACCGCTGGACGCCCCTGCGCCCGCCGCGGCCGGTCGGCTACTCGCCTTTTTCAGCCTCGGCCAGCATGTCGGAGATGCTGGTCGTCTTGGCTTCGCCGCAAACCGCATCCTTGTTGCTTCCGACCTGGGCGCCCGCTGCCCTCATCGCCTCGGTGAACTGATCTTTCGAAATGTCCTTCTGCTGGTCGGCATACTTGGACATCGCATCCGTCATTTGCTTGTTCTCGGTGTCCGTGATCGGCAGGCCGCACGACTTCACCACGACGGCGATCGTCCCATAGGCCAGCAAGCGCTTGGCGTCGGGCGAAAGGTCCTGGGCAAGCGCGGGCGTGAAGGCGGACAGCATGCATGCTGCCGCAAGAACGATTGGCTTCATGGCGGCATCCCTTGGAGATCGAGAGCTTCAGCAGGCACGGCACGGCGGAGCGCACCCCGATTGGGCAAAGGCAGCAGACGCAGCCGGTCCCCCGGAAGAAAGCCGGTTGCCACGGCCATGCGAAGGCCGCCCGGCAAATCTTGGGGCAGGCGGTCCATGGCTTGTCGGCCCGGGGCGGATATCACGCTTTGGTTGCACGCGCATCAGCTTCGTCGCGTCATGCGAGCCCGTCCTGCGCGTCTGCAAGGGACAGACGGTCAGCCCGGCCCAGCGCCATCCGGCAGGTCGGCGTCGCCGCGCCCCAGCGCCCGCTGCATGTAAACGGTGTCCACCCACCGTCCGAACTTCAATCCCGATGCCCGCAGCACGCCGACCTGCTTGAAGCCAAGCGACGCATGGACGCCGATGGAGCCGATGTTCTCCGAATCGCCGATCACCGCGATCATCTGCCGGAACCCGGCTGCCTCGGCCTCATGCAGCACCCGTGCGACCAGCGCCTTGCCGACGCCCTGCCCGCGCACGTCATCCCGGACATAGATGCTGTCCTCCGCCGTATAGCGGTAGGCCGAGCGGTCGCGCAGTTGCGAGAAATAGGCGTAGCCGAGCACTCCCGTCTCATCCACTGCCGCCAGCGCCGACCAGCCGCGCCCGGTGATGGCGGCAAAACGCTGCTGTATCTCCTCGACCGACGGCGGCACCTCCTCGAAAGTCCCGCTGCCATGCAAGACGTGGTGCGCGTAGATCGCCTGTATCTCCGGAATGTACGCTGCCTCGACCGGTCGTATGTCCATGCTGTGTCCTCCTGTATCCCGCATAGACCGCAGCCCGCTGCCTGACCAGTTTGCTCGAACGTTGTTAACATTTACCTACCGTCTGGCGTGGTGCGGCATCGGACGCATTCGGTTAGACTGTCGCAGTCCTCCTGAATCTTGGCGGATTGCTGAGAAACCTATGCTAACCCGCTGCTGCCGCCCACTCGCGACGCAGCGGCACGGCCTCCCTGGCACAAGGAACGATCCGTGGATCAACCAGGCTCCCCCCAAATGGTTCCACCTGGCAACCGGCCCCCTGGCAACCGGCCCCGTGCCGCCGCCACGCCGAACGATGCGGCCCCGCGCATTGACGTCGGCACCATCGGCGTCGGCCGTGCGGCGATGGAGGGGGAGTCGCGCCTGCTCGCCGTCGTCGCCGTTGCACGGTTCAACGGCGTGGACCTGTCCGCGGCCGACTTCCGCCCGACGCCGAACGAGCCGGTCCCGTCCCCGGCATCCCTCGTGAACTGGGCGCGCGACCAGGGCCTGTCCGCGAAGGCGGAACGGCTGCGATGGAAACAGCTCTTCAAGGTGCAGGGTGCCGGCAACCCGGCCCCGCCGGTCGTGCTGCTGTTCAAGGACGGCACCGCCGGGCTGATGATTGCCGCCGACGCCACGCGCAACGTCGTCTGGGTCCGTGATCCCCGCATGGAGGGCGATGCGTCGGCCGTTGCGGTGGACGAGCTGCGGCTGGCCCAGGCCTGGGCCGGGGAGGCGTTGCTGATCCGCCGCCGCCGGGGCGAGGCGGAGGCAGACCGCCCGTTCAACCTGTCCTGGCTGATGGGCCTGGTCCTGCAGGAGCGCCGGTCGCTCCGCGACATCAGCATCGGCTCCATCACGCTCAGCGCGCTCACCATCGTGCCACCGCTGCTGGTGATGACGGTGGTGGACCGCGTGGTGACGCACCGCAGCGTGTCCACCCTCGTGCTGCTCAGCGTCATCCTGGGCATCACCACGCTGTATGAAACCCTGCTCGGCTATGCCCGGCGCGAGATCGTCCAGGTCGTCTCCACCCGCGTGGACACCAAGCTGAACCTGCACGTCTTCAACCG
>CAXTDP010000480.1:0-4933 GCA_964242295.1 uncultured Acetobacteraceae bacterium
CCGCTTTGCGATGCGGCGACGCTCCGCGTCGTCGGGTTCGAGGCGCTGCTGCGCTGGACCCATCCGACCCGTGGGCCGATCGAGCCGGAGTTCTTCATCGGGCTTGCCGAGGCGTCCGGGCTGATCGTGCCGTTGGGGCAGTGGGCGCTGGAGGCTGCTTGCGCCGAGGCTGCGGGCTGGGACCCGTCGGTGCGGCTGGGCGTCAACCTGTCGCCCATGCAGTTCCGCCAACCGGACCTGCCCCGGCGGGTGGCCGACATCCTGGCCCATAGCGGCATGGCGCCGCACCGGCTGGACCTGGAGGTGACGGAGGGCATGCTGCTCGACGAGACCGGCCTGGTGCTGGATACGATGCGGGCGTTGCGTGCCCAGGGCGTCGGCATGACGCTGGACGACTTCGGCACCGCCTATGCCAGCTTGAGCTATCTCCGGCGCTTTCCCTTCAATCGCATCAAGGTGGACAAATCGTTCGTGGCCAACATCACCACCGACGAGGAGACCCTGGCTATCGTGCAGGCGATCCTTGGCCTCAGCGTCCGGTTGAACCTGTCGGTGGTGTCCGAGGGGGTGGAAACGCCGGAGCAGCTTGATGTACTGCGCGGGTTGGGATGCCGGGTGGTGCAGGGCTTCTTGACCGGGCGCCCGATTGCCGGCGATGAGGTGCCGGGCCGCCTTGCCGAGCAGGCGGCGTAGCTTGGTTTGACGGTTAAGGACGCTGGGATGGGACAAGGTGCGCTGTCGCGCTTCAAGGTGCTGGATCTGACCCGGGTCCGCGCGGGGCCGACCTGCGTGCGGCAATTCGCCGACTTCGGGGCCGACGTGGTGAAGGTGGAAACGCCGGGCGCCGGGGATGGCGGGCTGGGTGGGCCGCGGCTGGGATCGGATTTCCAGAACCTGCATCGCAACAAGCGCTGCATTACCCTGGATTTGAAGCATTCCTTGGGGAAGGAGGCGCTGTTCCGCCTGGCCGCCGGGTCGGACGTGCTGGTCGAGAACTTCCGGCCTGACGTGAAGGACCGGCTCGGGATTGGTTATGAGGCGATGCGGGCGGTAAACCCGCGGCTGGTGTATGCCAGCATCTCGGGGTTCGGCGAGGATGGGCGGTATCGGATGCGCCCGGGGTTCGATCAGATCGCCCAGGGGATGGGCGGGCTGATGTCGGTCACCGGGGCGCCCGGCGGCGGGCCGATGCGGGTCGGCATCCCGGTCGCGGACCTGACGGCCGGGCTGTTCGCGGCACAGGGGATCATGGCGGCGCTGCTGGAGCGCGAGGTGTCGGGGCAGGGGCAGTGGGTGCAGGTCAGCCTGCTCGCGGCGCAGATTGCGATGATGGACTTCCAGGCGGCGCGCTACCTGATGGAGGGCGAAGTGCCGGGCCAGGCCGGCAACAACCATCCGACCAGCATTCCCACAGGCGTGTTCGCCACCACCGATGGGTATGTGAACATCGCGACTTCGGGGAATGCCATCTGGGCGCGGCTGGCGGCGGCATTGGGGTTGGAGGCGCTGGTGGATGATCCGCGGTTCGATGCCGGGAGCGCCCGGCTGCAAAACCGCGACGAGCTGAACCGGCTGATTGAGGAGGTGACGCGGACGCGGAGCAGCGCCGGCTGGGTGGAGGCGCTGGAGGCGGCAGGGGTGCCTTGCGGGCCGGTTTACTCGATGGACCAGGTGTTCGCCGATCCGCAGGTGCGGCACCTCGGCATGGCGCCCAAGGTGCGGCATCCGAAGCTGGGGGAGGTTGCGCTGGTGGGCCAGGCGATCAAGCTAGGCCGCACGCCGGCCGAGTTGCGTACTGCCACGGCGGGATTGGGCCAGCATACGGAGGACGTGTTGCAGGAATTGGGATACTCGGCTGGCGAGATCGCGGCGATGCGGGTGGAAGGTGCCGCGTGATGGCGGATGACGAGCTGCTGTATGAGGTGCGGGATGGCATCGCACGGGTGACCTTCAACCGGCCGCAGGCGCGCAACGCCCTGACGTTTGCGATGTATGAGCGGCTGGCGGCGGTGTGCGCGGAGGTGGACGCCGACCGGTCCATCAAGGCGATGCTGCTGACCGGGGCGGGCGACCGGGCGTTTGCCGCGGGGACCGACATTTCGCAGTTCCGGGCATTCAGCACCCCGGAAGACGCGCTGGAGTATGAGGCGCGGATTGACCGGGTGCTGGGGGCGGTCGAGCGATGCCGGGTGCCGACCATCGCGGCGATTGCCGGGGCGGCGACCGGCGGAGGAGCGGGGATTGCGGCGGCCTGCGACCTGCGGATTGCGGCGGCGAATGCTCGGTTTGGGTTTCCCGTGGCAAGGACGTTGGGCAACTGCTTGAGCATGAACAATTATGCTCGGCTGTCGGCGTTGATTGGGCCGGCTCGGGTCAAAGATTTGGTGTTCACCGCGCGGTTGATCGAGGCACCGGAAGCCCTGGCAATTGGATTGGTCAGCGAGGTGCTGGCGGACCCCGAGGCTTTGGCAGAGCGCGCCACGGCGCTTGCGATGCTGGTGGCGTCGCATGCGCCGCTGACGCTGCAGGCCACCAAGGAAGCGTTGCGTCGGTTGCGCGACAGTGCCGGAGTGATAGAGGACAAGGACCTGATCCTGATGTGCTACATGAGCGCCGATTTCCGGGAGGGCATGGATGCTTTCCTGACCAAGCGTGCGCCGGTGTGGCGGGGCGAATAACGCGGGGACGGCCGGCACCGCGGTGCGGCCCGGGATGGCGCCGGTGCTACCCATCCTGGCTTTGCTTGTGCGGCGCAGTTGGCCTTGTGACGGGATTGCTGCATTTGGCGGCCTGATTGGGCCGGACGCTGGGGGCCGGGGCTGTCACAGGCGTCGCTGATGTCCTGGCCTCGTGTTCGTGGAAGACGGGTGAGATCCAGGACGGGCATCTAACGCTTTGCCATGGGGCTTTAGTGTTGCCCGTCCCGCAGGTTGCCAGGGACGGGGTTGCCGGCTCTGTTGGCGCGCGGCGTGGCGTGCCGGCCTGTTCCGGCGTTCGGACAATCGAAGCGCCCCGCATAGCAAGCGCCGGCACGACCAGGCCAGCGAACCGACCGGCTGCGCCGACAACGAGGGTGTCCACAGCTTCTGGCATTTTCCTGTCCGGTTGGTGAGCGGGCATTTGAGAATGCTCTTGCGCTGGGCGCCAGACGCGCCTTTCCTGCGCTCCGCCGGCCTGGCGAGGACGTTGGGCGGAGTTCACGGGTGGCGTGCCCGCTCCGTTTCGGTGCCCGAGAGCGCACGCCAGCCAACTGTTCACAGCGCATTATGAAATGAACATTGAACATAATGCGGTACGGCTGCGAACATTGTTAGCACTCTGTCAGGAAGAGTGCTAAGACGCCGCCCAGAGGCCGGCGCCTGGCTGCAACAGCCAGTTTGTTTCCGCCCCAATTGGAGCTACTCCCATGAAATTCCGTCCCCTGCACGACCGGGTCGTGGTGCGCCGCATCACTCCGGCTGAGAAGTCCGCTGGTGGGATCATCATTCCCGACACGGTCAAGGAGAAGCCGATGGAGGGCGAAGTGATCGCTGCCGGGCCAGGCGCCCGCAACGAGCAGGGCGCCATCGTCGCCTTGGACGTCAGGGCGGGCGACCGCGTGCTGTTCGGCAAGTGGAGCGGCACTGAGGTCAAGCTGGACGGCGAGGAGCTGCTCATCATGAAGGAAAGCGACCTGATGGGCGTCATCGAGGGCGCCGAGCCCGTCGCCAAAGCCGCATAAGCCAAAGCCGCATAAGAAGGAATTAGAACATGGCAGCCAAAGACGTTCGCTTCGGCGACGACGCACGGAGCCGCATGTTGCGCGGCGTGGACATCCTCGCCGACGCGGTGAAGGTGACGCTGGGTCCGAAGGGCCGCAACGTCGTGATTGACAAGAGCTACGGCGCTCCGCGGATCACCAAGGACGGCGTCACCGTCGCCAAGGAGATCGAGCTGTCGGAGAAGTTCGAGAACATGGGGGCGCAGATGGTGCGCGAAGTGGCCTCGAAGACCAACGACCTCGCCGGTGACGGCACCACGTCGGCGATCGTGCTGGCGCAGGCCATCGTGCGTGAGGGCGGCAAGGCCGTCGCCGCCGGGATGGCGCCGATGGACTTGAAGCGCGGCGTGGATAAGGCGGTTGCGGCCCTGGTGGCTGAGCTGGCGTTGCGCACGAAGAAGATTACCACCGAGGCCGAGACGGCGCAGGTCGGGACGATTTCCGCCAACGGCGAGGCCGAGATCGGCCGGATGATCGCCGAGGCCATGCAGAAGGTCGGCAACGAGGGTGTCATCACCGTCGAGGAAGCCAAAGGCATGGAGACCGAGCTTGAGGTCGTGGAGGGGATGCAGTTCGACCGCGGCTACCTCAGCCCGTACTTCATCACCAACGCGGAGAAGATGACGGTTGACCTTGAGAACCCTTACATCCTGATCCACGAGAAGAAGCTGTCGGGCTTGCAGGTGCTGCTGCCGCTGCTGGAAGCGGTCGTGCAGTCGGCGCGTCCGCTGCTGATCATCGCCGAGGACATCGAGGGTGAGGCGCTGGCGACCCTGGTCGTCAACAAGCTGCGTGGCGGGTTGAAGGTCGCGGCTGTCAAGGCGCCGGGCTTCGGGGACCGCCGCAAGGCGATGCTGGAGGACATTGCCGTGCTGACGGGAGGGCAGGTCATCAGCGAGGACCTCGGCATCAAGCTGGAGTCGGTCACTCTGGAGATGCTGGGACAGGCCAAGCGGGTGCTGATTGAGAAGGAGAACACGACGGTCATCGAGGGCGTCGGCGGGTCCGAGAACATCAAGGGCCGGGTCGAGCAGATCCGGGCGCAGATCGAGGAGACGACCAGCGATTACGACAAGGAGAAGCTGCAGGAGCGGCTGGCGAAGCTGGCGGGCGGCGTCGCCGTCATCCGCGTCGGCGGCAGCACCGAGGTCGAGGTGAAGGAGCGCAAGGACC
>CAXTDP010000481.1:0-4933 GCA_964242295.1 uncultured Acetobacteraceae bacterium
GCCGGACCGGGTCTTCGACCACGGCGAGCTGCGCCTGGTCGTGCTCGCCCTGATCGCCGAGCAGCCTCGCCACGGCTACGAGATCATCAGGGAAATCGAGACCCGCACCGCTGGCGCTTACAGCCCCAGCCCGGGCGTGATCTATCCGACGCTGACGATGCTTGAAGAACTCGGCCACGCGACGGTTGAGGAGAGCGGCGGCAAGAAGCTGTATGCCATTACCCCGGACGGCGCCGCCTACCTTGCGGCGAACAAGGCCGCCCTGGACGCCGCGCTGGGCCGGATGCAGTCCGTCAGCGCCACCCACGGCGGCGGCCCGGCGCCGGGGATCATCCGGGCGATGGAGAACCTGAAGCTGGCGCTCCGCCTGCGCCTGGGCCGGGGCCCGCTGACGGAGGATCAGCTCCGCGCCGTTGCCGCCGCGCTTGACGCAGCCGCGATGGCGGTCGAGCGGAGCTGAGCGGCGCCCAAGCCGCGCCACAGGCCGGCTCCACGGAGCCGGCCTGTCCGCTGCACCGGCAGGTCAGGCCGCCGCAGCCGCTGGCTTCTTCACCCGCACGCCCAGCAGGTGGGCGATGGCGAAGGTCAGGTCCGGGCGGTTCAGGGTATAGAAGTGGAACTCGTCCACCCCGTTCGCCTGCAGCAGCCGGACCTGCTCCGCCGCCAGGATGGCCGCGATCATGCGCCGGGTTTCGGGGTCTTCCTCGGTCCCCTCGAACATCGTGCCCAGCCAGTCCGGCACGCTCGCCCCGCACATGGCGCTGAACTTGGCGGCCTGGGCATAGTTGGACACCGGCATGATGCCCGGCACGATCGGCGCCGTGATCCCCGCCGCCAGCGCCCGGTCCAGAAAGCGCAGGAACACCGTCCCATCGAAGAAGTATTGGGTGATCGCCCGCGTGGCCCCCGCGTCCAGCTTACGCTTCAGGTTGTCGAGGTCATGGTCCGCACTGACCGCCGTCGGATGCACCTCGGGATACGCCGCCACCGAGATCTCGAAGTCCGCCACCCGCTTCAGCCCGGCCACCAAATCGTTGGCGTAGGCATACCCATCCGGGTGCGGCTGATACTCCTGGCCCGGCGGGGCGTCCCCACGCAGCGCCACGATGTGCCGGACGCCCGCGTCCCAGTACTGCCGGGCCACGTCATCCACCTCGCCGCGGGAAGCGCCGACGCAGGTCAGGTGCGCCGCCGGGTGCAGGTTGGTTTCCGCCGCCAGCCGGGTGACCGTCGCATGGGTCCGCGCCTGGGTCGTGCCGCCGGCGCCATAGGTGACCGACACGAATCGCGGCGCCAACGGCTCCAGCCGGCGCACGCAGGTCCAAAGCTGGGCTTCCAGCGCATCGTTCTTGGGTGGGAAGAACTCGAACGACAGCGCCGGCGCCGGCAGGGCGGGGGCGCGGGCCGGTAAGGCGTCGAAGCGCGGGCCGGTCAGCCAACGCTCCAACGTCGGAGCGGCGTCGAGCGACGGGTCGGCCTGGGGACGGCTCATCTCATTCATCGGGGTGCTATCCGGGTTGTGATCGTGCAACAGGTACGCGGCATTGTCTAATATACGATGGTAATACCGCAACGCCACCCATACGCTGGCGTTGCGCTGGCAACCGGGCCGGCTGCGGTTCTGCCGCGCCGCCGCAACCGGGCCCCCACGACGGCTCCTAGGGATTATAATGTTGCGACATGCTATCCGGCCTCTGGCCTATACTCTCCTGCTTGCGGCAGCCTTTGCAATGTCCGCCTGCTCCAGCCGCCCCGCTTCAACCGGCGACGATGCCATGGCGCAAGCCGACCAGGTGAACGACCCGCTGGAGGGGACCAACCGTTTCCTGTATCGAATCAACGACGGGCTGGACACCTACGTCTTCCGGCCCGTTGCGGTCGGCTACCGCCGGGTCTTGCCAGGCGGGGTGCGGCGGTCCGTCCACAATGTCCTGGCCAATGTCAGCAGTCCCGTGCTGTTCGTGAACGACGTGCTGCAAACCAAGCCGCGCCGGGCTGGGGACACCATGATGCGGTTTCTCATCAACTCCACGGCCGGCGCCGCCGGCCTGTTCGATGTGGCGACGGATTGGGGCTACCCCGCGCACGGCACCGACATGGGCGTGACGCTCGCGCTATGGGGCGTCGGGGACGGGCCGTATCTGTTCGTGCCGGTGATCGGGCCTAGCGGCGCACGTGACTTGTCGGGCTACGCCGGCGACGTGCTGGTTGACCCGCTGACCTGGGCGAGCTTCGGCGGCAGCGCAGCCGTGGACGGCGCGCGGTTCGGCGTTGGCGCCGTGGATGCGCGGGAACGGCTGATCGAGCCGGTCGACGACGTGAAGCGCAACGCGCTCGACCCTTATGCAACCTTCCGAAGCGTGTATCGCCAGAACCGGCAATCCACGATAGAGGCCACCCGGAACGACCGCCGAGCCACCGTTCCGGCCTGGTTCAACCGTTGAGGACACCTGACGTTATGCTGACACGCCGCAACACTCTCCTGCTCGGCGCCGCCGCCGTCGCCACCCTGGTCGCCGCGCCGCGGGCTTGGGCGCAGGATGCGACTGGGTTCGTCGTCAACCTGGGCAATCAGCTCGCCGCCGTCGTCAATGGCGCCGGCAGCTACGAGGAGAAGAAGCGCCGTCTGGAGCCGTTGATCGAGCAGGCGGTGGACGTGGACACGATCGCCCAGTTCTGCCTCGGACTCTATTGGCGCCGGGCCAACCCGCAGCAGCAGCAAGAGTTCGTACGGCTGTTCCACACGGTGCTGATGAACAATATCGGCGGCAAGCTCGGGCAATTCCAAGGCGTGACCTTCCGGCCGACCACGACCACCCAACGTGACGGGGACAGCGTGGTCGGCACAGTCATTCAACGCCCGAACCAGCAGCCGAACAACGTGCAGTGGGTGGTCAGCACTGCGTCTGGCCGGCCGAAGATCATAGATGTCCAGGCGGAGGGCGTAAGCCTGCGCCTGACCCAGCGCAACGACTACAGTTCCTATATCAGCGGCCACGGCGGCAGCGTGGATGCCCTGCTCGCAGCCATGCGCCGGCAAGCCGGGACTGCCTGACGCCGCAGCCAGCATGTAGGCCGACCTGCCCTGCCCCGTCTCCCTCCGGAGGAGGGTCGGGGTGAGTGAGGCAGCAAGGCCACGTTCAACGCCTGCAGACCAGCCTGTCTTCGCACGGCATACTGTCTAACGCCCGCTGCCCCAGTCCCACCGGCCGAACCGAGGCGGCATAGGCGGCGATGCCGGCGGCTGACCAGCATGGTCCGGCGCCGGCCTGACAACGCTTTCATAGACCGTCACCGGCTCGCCCCCACGTAGGAACGCATCGCAGGTCCGCATGCCGATCGCGCCCAGCACGGTGCGAGACGCGATGTTGCTGTCCTTGGCGACCGCGAAAACACGAGGCAGCCCGGCGTCATGCGCGAAGCGGAGGGCAGCGCCCGCGGCTTCCCGGGCATAGCCGTGGCCTCGGCACGCCGGGTTGAAGGCGAAGCGCAGCGCCGGGCTGCGTCCGTCGGGACGGTCGTGGATGCCAGTGATGCCCAGGGCTGGGCCGCCCGCGGCCGGACGCGCGACCCACATGCCGACGCCGTGGACCGCCCAGTACTGGGTGTCGATCGCCAGCTCGTCGGCAACCTGGACGGGGTTGCGGACGCCGCCAAGCATCTGCGCGTAAGTGGCCGGATCGCCCTTGAGGCGCAGAAGGTCGGTCAGGTCAGCCCATGCCACCGGCGAAAGTTGCAGCCGCCCAGTGCGGATATGCCAAAGCGAACTCATGGAAAAAGCCCACCTTCGCCATCTCCCTCCGGGAGAGGGTTGGGGTGAGGGAAGCCGCCAGCACCACAAGCAGCTCGGCGTGAAACGGTCTCGGCGCCGGCGAACACCGTGCCGCCCCCTCCCCTCACACCGACCCTCTCCCGGAGGGAGAGGGAGAAGACCAGCGCCCTACCGCGCCAGCGGGCGATACTTGATGCGGTGCGGCTCCGTCGCCTCGGCGCCGAGTCGACGTCGCTTGTCCTCTTCATAGGCCTGGAAGTTGCCCTCGAACCACTCGATGTGGCTGTCCCCCTCAAAGGCCAGGATGTGCGTCGCCAGCCGGTCCAGGAACCAGCGGTCGTGGCTGATGACCACCACGCAGCCAGCGAACTCCGCCAGCGCCTCCTCCAGCGCGCGCAGGGTGTCCACGTCCAAGTCGTTGGTCGGCTCGTCGAGCAGGATGACGTTGCTTTCCGACTTCAGCATCTTCGCCAGGTGGACGCGGTTGCGCTCGCCGCCCGACAGGATGCCGACCTTCTTCTGCTGGTCGCTGCCCTTGAAGTTGAAGGCCCCCACGTAGGCGCGGGACGGCACGGCGCGCTTGCCCAGGTAGATCACGTCGGTGCCCCCGCTGATCTCCTCCCAAACCGACTTGCCGGCGTCCAGGCTGTCGCGGCTCTGGTCCACGTAGCCTAGCTTCACCGTCTCGCCGACCCGCAGATGGCCGCCGTCCGGCTCCTCCTGCCCGGTGATCATGCGGAACAGCGTCGTCTTCCCGGCGCCGTTCGGCCCGATGACGCCGACGATCCCACCCGGCGGCAGCTTGAAGTCCAGGTCGTCAATCAGCAGCCGGTTGCCAAAGGCCTTGCGCACCTTGTCGGCCTCGATCACCAGGCTGCCCAGGCGGGGACCCGGCGGAATGACGATCTCCGCCACCCCGGTCGCCATCTCCTGCGACTTCGCCTGCATCTCCTCGTACTTGGCGATGCGGGCGCGGCTCTTGGTCTGGCGGGCGCGCGGGCTGGACTGTATCCACTCCTCCTCCGCGGCCAGGGCGCGCTGGCGGGAGCTTTCCTCCTTCTCCTCCTGCTGCAGCCGCTTGCGCTTCTGCGCCAGCCAGGACGAGTAGTTGCCCTCGAACGGGTAGCCGCGGCCGCGCTCGATCTCCAGGATCCAGTTGGT
>CAXTDP010000482.1:0-4892 GCA_964242295.1 uncultured Acetobacteraceae bacterium
GTCAACACCGTGCAGTTCAGCAACCATCCGGGCTATGGCGCCTGGACCGGGCAGGTGTTCGGCGGCCAGGCGGTGCGGGAAGTGGTGGAGGGGATCGCCGCCCGCGGCGTGCTGCCCGGCTGCGACGCGGTGCTGTCGGGCTACCTGGGCGACGCCGGGGTGGGTGAGGCCGTGCTGGACGCCGTTGCCCGGGTCCGCGCCGCCAACCCGGCGATGCTGTACTGCTGCGATCCCGTCATCGGCGACACCGGCCCTGGCGTCTTCGTCCGGCCGGGCATTCCCGAGCTGATGCGCGCCCGGGCGGTACCCGCCGCCGACATCCTGACGCCCAACAGCTTCGAGCTGCAGCACCTGACCGGGCGCACCGTCCGTACCCGCGCCGACGCTGCCGCTGCGGTGGCGGCGCTGCAGGCCGCCATGGCGCCGTCCGGCCCGGCCACGGTGCTGGTCACCAGCCTACGCACCGACGAAACGCCGGATGACGCCACGGACATGCTGGCCGCCAGCCGGACCGGGGCGTGGCTGCTGCGCACGCCGCTGCTGCCGATGCAGGTCAACGGCGCCGGGGATGCCATCGCCGCCTTGTTCCTGTTTCACCTTTTGCGGAGCGGCCACGCCGGGGAGGCGCTGGAAGCCGCGGGAAGCGCGGTGCACGGCCTGCTCCGCCGTACTTTGGCCGCAAAGTCGCGCGAGATCCTGCTGATTGAGGCGCAGGAGGAGTTCGTGGCACCGGGTCGTTGGTTCACCGCGGAACAATTCTGAACTGCAGCCGCAAACCGTCGTTCTCTGCCGTGTTCTCGCCTTCTTGTCAGCCGATGATCGCGGCGGGACGGGCGGGATTGCCCGGACTGCCCATAATTGAGTGCCTTCCTATCACCTGCACGCTGCGGATGGTCATATGCGCTTTACAAAGGTTTACCACCGCGCCCTGGCCGTTCTTGCCGGTGACCGTCGGCTGGTTGCTATGCTGGGATTCGCCAACATCCTCGTTGCCGGATTGCAGTTCCTTGATCCCCTGCTGTTCGGCCGGGTCATCGGGCTGCTGACGCGCTCGGATGGCATGGAGCGCAGCGCTCTGTGGACGGAGGCGGGGCAACTGCTCGCGATCTGGTTCGCGGTCGGCGCCGGCTCGATCCTGGCCAACATCGCGACCTCGCTCCACTCCGAGCGCATGGCGCACCGGAACCGCCTGGCGGTGATGAACCGCTACTTTGGGCACGTGCTGTCCTTGCCGTTGTCGTTTCATGGCGACATTCACTCGGGACGGCTGATGAAGGTGATGCTGGGCGGATCGGACAGCCTGTTCGGGCTGTGGCTGACCTTCTTCAAGGACCAGTTGTCCACCATCGTCGCGGTGGTCCTGCTGCTGCCGCTGACGTTCATGCTCAACTGGCGGCTGGCGCTGACCCTGGTGGTGCTGGTGGTCGTGCTGGTCACGCTGACGACGCTGGTGGTGCAGAAGACGGAGGCCGGGCAGCGCCGGGTCGAGCACTTCCATTCGCACCTTGCTGGCACGGCGCAGGACGCCCTGGCCAACGTCATGGTGGTGCAGTCGTTCACCCGGCTGCAGGCGGAAAGCCGCCTGTTCGGTCAGATCGTGGACGACGTGATCCGCTACCAGTTCCCGGTGCTGACGTGGTGGGCCGTCGTCAACGTGCTGACGCGCGCCAGCAGCACCCTGGCGGTGATCTCCATCGTCGTGATCGGCACCCTGCTGCACATCGAGGGCCAGGCGACGGTCGGGGAGATCGTGTCCTTCATGGGCTTTGCGACGCTGCTGATCGGGCGGATGGAGTCGGCGGTGCAGTTCGCCTCCCGCCTGTTCTTCCAGTTGCCGATCCTGGAGGATTTCTTCGGCGTGCTGGATGCCAAGTCCTCGGTGCCGGAGTTGGCGGACGCGGCGGAGCTGAAAGCCTCCCAGGGCGAGGTGGTGTTCGAGGGCGTGTCGTTCGCCTACCCCGGCGGTCCCCGCATCCTCGACCAGGTGTCGTTCACCGCCCGGCCCGGTACGTCGGTCGCCCTGGTCGGCCAGACCGGCGCCGGCAAGAGTACGGCGATGAACCTGCTGCAGCGCTTGTGGGACCCGGTTGAGGGCGTCGTGCGGATTGACGGACATGACTTGCGCGGCGTGACGCTGGAAAGCCTGCGCCGGTCCATCGGGGTGGTGTTCCAGGAAAGCCTGCTGTTCAACCGCTCGATCCGTGAGAACCTGCGGATTGGCCGCTACGACGCGACCGATGAGGAGTTGGAACGGGCCTGCCGGCTGGCCGACGCGCATGAGTTCATCATACGCCAGCCTCAAGGCTACTCCACCGTGGTGGGCGAACGCGGCGCCACCCTGTCCGGCGGGCAGCGCCAGCGCTTGGCCATTGCCCGGGCGCTGCTGAAGGACCCGCCGATCCTGATCCTGGACGAGGCGACGAGCGCGCTGGACGCCGCGACGGAGGCCCGGGTGTCCCGGGCGATGCAGACCCTGATGAAGGGCCGCACGACCTTCATCATCGCCCACCGGCTCAGCACGGTGCGGGACGCCGACGAGATCCTGGTTTTCGACGGCGGCCGGATCGTCGAGCACGGCAGCTTCGACGCGCTGATCGCCCAGCGTGGGCGCTTTGCCGACCTGGTGGCAACGCAGTTGTCGCCATCCGCGCAACCGGCGCACGCCGCAGAGTAAGGTCGCCGGATAAGGCCAAGGTGGATTGCTGCACCTGCTAAGCTATTATTTGCAATCTAAAGTGGCGATGGCGCACAGTTGGCGGCCCCATAAGTTGGAGTACCGTCAATGACCGTTGCAGCCATCCTGAAGCAAAAAGGGTCCGAGGTCGCCCATGTCCGTCCCACGGCGACCATCGCCGAGGTCGTGCAAACCCTGGTCGAGCGCCGGATCGGCGCCGTCCTGGTGCTTGATACGGCCGGGCAGGTGCTGGGGATACTCAGTGAGCGCGATGTCGTCCGCAGCATGGCCGAGCGGGGAGCGCGCACCTTGGAAATGACTGCGGCGCAGTTGATGACAACCGAGCTGCACACCTCCGGACCCCGAACGACGGTGGCGGAAGCGACGGCGATGATGACGGCTGGCCGGTTCCGGCATCTGCCTGTGATGGATGGTGCGCGCCTGCTCGGCATCGTCAGCATCGGCGACGTCGTGAAGGCGCGTTTGAGCCAGCAGGACCAAGAGGTGGACAGCCTCAAGGCCTACGTGGCGGGGGTTGGATAGGGGTTGGTTGCTTCTCCCTCTCGCCGCGGGAGAGGGTTGGGGTGCGGGAGGCCGCACGAACTGTAATTTGGGAACCTGTTGGGGTCTTGCCTGGATTGAAGGCGGCGCTTGGCCTTTCCCTCACCCCAACCCTCTCCCGTAGGGAGAGGGAGAAGGGCAATAAGCCTTAGTATCGCTTATATGGCAGGAACTTGCCGGACATGGTCATGCGGACGCGGTCGCCCTTCTGGTCGGGCTGACGCTCCAGGGTCATGTCGAAGTCAATCGCGCTCATGATCCCGTCGCCGAACTCCTCGTGGATCATGTCCTTCCACGTGGTTCCATAAACCTGGATCAGCTCGTAGAAGCGGTAGATCAGCGGGTCCGTCGGCACCGCGGTCGGCAGCGACCCGCGGTAGGGCGCCTCCGCCAGCAGGCCGACCTCCTCGTCCGATAGGCCGAACAGCACGCCGGCCTTTTCAGCCGTTTCCGGCGTCATGCTCATCTGGCCGAGGCAGGCGGCACAGGTCCAGACCGGGGCGTGGCCCAGCTTCCCGGCGACATCCGCCCAAGTCCAGCCGTTCTTTTTCTTGATGCCCTTGATCTTTAGGCCCAGGGCGGTCTTCGGGTCGTTCAAGCTGCGTTCTCCTTTGTCGTCAGGTCAGTCGGCGTTGGGGCGGCCGGCGGCAGGTCGGCCGGGCGGACCTCCGGCACCGTGCGCCCATCCCAGCCCGGCGGGCGCGTGCCGGCAAGCATCCGGCTGCGCGTCACCAGGAAGTCCACGATGTGGTTGCGCAGGGCGTAATGGCCCGGCGTCCGGTGGATCGCCAGGCGGTCGCGCGGCCGGGGCAGGGTGTTCACCACCACCTCCGCCACACGCGCGTCGGGGCCGTTGGTCATCAGCAGGATGCGGTCGGCCAGCAGGATCGCCTCGTCCACGTCGTGGGTGATCATGAACGCCGTCTGCTGGCCGCCGGCGACCAGGCGCAGCACCTCGTCCTGCAGGGTGCCGCGGGTCAGGGCGTCCAGGGCGCTGAATGGCTCGTCCATCAGCAGCAGCGCCGGGGTGGCGGCGAGGGCGCGGGCGATGCCGACGCGCTGCTTCATGCCGCCGGACAACTCGGCCGGCTTGCGGGATGCGGCGTCGCCCAGGCCGACCAGGTCCAGCACCTGCCGCGCTTGCTCCTGCACACGCGCCTTGGTCCAGTCGCGGTGGCGGCTGCGGACGGCGAAGGCGACGTTGCCCAGCGCCGTCAGCCACGGCAGCAGCGCGTGGGACTGGAACACGACGGCTCGGTCCAGCGCGGGTCCGGCGATCTCCCGTCCGTCCATGACGATGACGCCGGTGTCGGGCGCCTCCAACCCCGCCAGGATGTTCAGGATGGTGGTCTTGCCGCAGCCGGAGTGGCCGATCAGCGCCACGAACTCGCCGCGCTCGACCCCGAACCACACGTCCCGGAACACGGGGCGGCCGCCGTATTGGCGGGCGATCCCCTCGATGCTCAGCCAGGGCCGGGCCATTGCGCTACTCCCGCCAACTGACGCGGCGGGCGGCCCAGCCGAGCATCTGGTCCAGCGCCATGCCGACCAGGCCGATCAGCAGGATGGCGACCACGATGTCAGCGATGTTCAGGTTATTCCACTGGTTCCAGACGAAGTAGCCGATGCCGGTGCCGCCCACGAGCATCTCGGCCGC
>CAXTDP010000483.1:0-4876 GCA_964242295.1 uncultured Acetobacteraceae bacterium
GCCGCCGTCCGACGCGAAATCTGGCGCGAACAGGGTTTCGTCACGTCCCGACGCGTAGCCGACGTGCGGAAACTCCGGCCAGCCCTCCAAAAGGGCATCATCTACGCGCTCTGCCACGCCGCATGATGGCCAAAGTCGAATTAAGAACCTGATCAGCCGCAAGCTTTTATTCAACGCACCTATAATACCCGGTTATGTATGGAAGTCGATACCGTGGATCAGTAAAGGGCAGTCCTAGATGGACCAAGTGGACCGTCGCCGGGCTGCTGGCAGTCCTGCTCGGCGCGGCGCCCCCGAGCCATGCCCAGGACAGCGGGCGCCTGCTGGCGACGTCGGGCGTCAGCCAAATTGAGGGTAGCGCGGGCGGCGGGCTGGCGCCTTGGGCGCTCATCACTGGTTACGGCACTCGGGACTCGTTCGGCGCCAGTGCGCACTATACCCTTGCCTACCTGCCGAGCTTCACCTTGCACTCCGCCAGCGCCAGCATCGGCATCCATGATCGGGTCGAGCTGTCCTATGCCCATCAGTGGTTCGATACCCGGGACGCCGGGCGGAAGCTGGGGCTGGGCGGCGGTTACCAGTTCCACTTGGATGTGGTGGGCGCCAAGGTGCGGCTGTTCGGCAACGCGGTTTATGACCAGGACACTTGGCTGCCGCAGGTCTCGGTTGGCGTGCAGCTCAAGACGGCGGACCGGCACGACCTCGTGCGTGCGCTCGGCGCCCGCAGCACCTCCGGTGTGGACGGGTACTTATCCGCGACCAAGCTGTTCCTAGCACAGAGTCTATTGGTAAACGCGACGGTGCGCGCGACCCAGGCCAACCAGTTCGGCCTGCTAGGCTTCGGCGGCGACCGCCGCGCCGGTTACAGCGCGGAGTTCGAGGGGTCGGCGGCCTTATTGCTGGACCGCAATTTCGCGGTCGGGGCGGAAGTGCGCACCAAACCTAACAATTTGCGCTTTGCCAAAGAGGGCACGGCCTACGACGTTTTCGCTGCGTATTTCCTGAACAAGAATCTATCCGCGACCCTTGCCTTTGTCGCCATGGGGCCGATCGCAAGGCAGGGCAGCCAGAACGGAGTTTACCTTTCACTTCAAGGAGGTTTCTAATGGTGACCCTGCGCCAAGCCCTGCTGCTGGCTGCCCTTACTGCTGCGGCGGTCGTCCTAGCGGCCGCTCCAGCCTGGGCGGCGGACACGCTGTTCGACAGCCTGGGCGGCCAGCCTGGGATCGCCGCGATCGCCCGCAACGCGGTCGCAATCTACACCAACGACCTGCGCGTCAGAGCCGATTTCGACAACATCAACCCGGACCGGCTGCGCTCCCGCTTGGCGGACTACCTGTGCCAATTGGCGGGCGGCCCCTGCGCTTACCGCGGCCGTTCGATGCTGGCGGCGCATGCCGGGCTGGAAACGACACAGGCCAAGTTCAACGCGGTGGCCGAGGGGCTGCAGGCCGCGATGGAGCAGGCCGGCATCCCCTACTGGACCCAAAACCGACTGATGGCGCTGCTGGCGCCGATGCAGCGCGACATCGTCAACCGTTGAAGGAACAAAGTCCGTGAAGCAACTGCTGTTCGTCCCGACGGCCGGGATCGTGCTCTGGGCCGCCGCGGCGTCCTGCGCCGGGCTGGCGACCGTGGCGCAGCGGGGCCGCGCCTTCGCGGTCTCGTCCGTGCAGGTCGCTCGCGGTGACACTGTGCGCTTTGTCAACGATGACGCCTTCCTGCACCAAGTCTACGTTGAGTCACCGACATTCAAGTATGAATCGGAGGAGCAGCAGCCTGGTACAAACGTGGACGTGCGCTTCACCAGTGCCGGCACGTTCACCGTCCATTGCCACATCCATCCGAAGATGGCCCTGCAGGTGGAGGCGCGCTGACAAGAAGGGGGGCAGCCTGGGACATGACAATCCGTTCAAAAATCCTCGCCGGCTGCCTGGCGCTGACGATGTTGACCGGGCTGCTGGGCGCCTACGCCCAACGGGCGGAGCGGGAACTGGGCGCCCTGGCGTTGCAGATTTACGACGAGGCGTTCATGGGGGTCAGCTACCTGCGTTCGGCGCAGGCAGGCTTCGCCACGCTCGTTGCCAACGCCCGCAGCGCCAGTCTCGACCAGCAAGCGCTCGCCGCGGTCATTGACGACCTAAGCGTGGCGCGGCAGCGCGCCATGTCCCCCGCCGGCCAGGTCGCCGCAGAGGATTTGGCCGCAGCCGTAGCAGCCGTAGCGGCACACCCCGGCCCGGAGTCTTACCACGCTCTCGATGCCGTACAGGCCGGTTTCGAGCACGCAGTAGAGACGTTTGCCGGCGACGGCTACCTGTATCGCCAGAGCGTCGGCAGGTTGATTGCGGCGCAGCAGCGACAGATGACAACCGTGCTGGCACTGACCCTGTTGGGCGCGCTGGTCATCACGGTCGTGCTAAGCCGCTTGATCGCTCCGCCGGTGCGCCGGGCCGTCCTGATCGCGCAGGAGATCGCCGCCGGACGGTTGGACAACCTGATACGTGTGTCGGGCCGTGGCGAAACGGCAGACCTGCTGCGGGCGCTGGCCACCATGCAGGCCAGCATCGCCGTTGCGCTCGGCAAGATACACGCGCTGATGGCAGAGCAGGCGGCCGGCCACGCCGGGGAGCTGGCGCAGCAACACGCCCGGATGGGGGCGGCGCTGGGCAACATGAACCAGGGCCTGTGCTTGTTCGACGGGGACGGTCGCCTGGCGGTGTCCAACCGCCGCTTCGCCGAGATGTTCGGCGCGCCCACGCTGGGCACTTCTGCGGAAGACGTCCTGCGCGGCGCCGGGCTGTCCATGCTGCTGGAGGGCGCGGGCGTCTGCACCGTCGCGGCGCTGACGTGCGAGATGGCGGACGGTCGCACCATCGCTGTGTCGCAGCAGCCCATCGAGAACGGCGGCTGGGTTGCCACCTACGAGGACACGTCCGAGCGCCGGGCGACGGAGGCGCGGCTGGCCCGCATGGCCCGGCATGACTCGCTGACCGGCTTGCCCAACCGCCTGATGTTCACCGAGTACTTGCAAGGCGTGCTGGCGCGCGGGCGGCGTGGCGCCGGGGTGGCGGTGCTGCGCCTGGGACTGGACCGGTTCCGGGCAGCCAACGATGCGTTGGGGCACCGCGGCGCTGATGCGCTGCTGTGCGCGGTGGCGCAGCGGTTGCGCGAAACGACCCGGGAGGTGGATTTCCTCGTGCGCCTGGGCGGCGACGAGTTCGTCATTGTACAGGAGAACACGGAACCACCCTTTGACCCGGCGACTCTGGCAGGCCGTCTGGCCAGCCTGCTGGCCAAGCCGTTCATCATCGGCGACCAGCAGGCCGTCATCGGCGTCAGCATCGGCGTCGCCCTGCCCGGCATCGGCGCCGACACCGCCGACTCCCTGTTGCAGGCCGCGGGCCTCGCGCTGCACCGCGCCAAGGAAGAAGGCCGCGGCACCGTTTGCTTCTACGACCCCAGCATGGACGCAGCGATGCAGCTGCGGCGCGCGCTGGAGGCGGACCTGCGCCTAGCCCTGGCTGAAGGTCAGTTGGAGCTGTTCTACCAGCCGCTGGTGCATCAAGGGGGGATCGCCGGGTTCGAGGCGCTGCTGCGCTGGCGCCACCCCGCCCGCGGGCTGGTCAGCCCCGCCGTGTTCATCCCCCTGGCGGAAGAGCTTGGCCTAATCGGGGACATCGGCGCCTGGGCGATGGAGCGGGCTTGCACGGACGCCGCATCCTGGCCCGGTGCGCTGAAGGTTGCGGTCAACCTGTCCCCTGTGCAGTTCCGGACCCGGTCGCTGCCGGACGACGTGGCGCGTTCCCTCGCCGTATCGGGTTTGGCCGCCAGCCGGCTGGAGCTGGAGATCACGGAATCCGTGCTGATCCAGGACGATGCCTCTGTGCTCAACTCGCTCCATGCCCTGCGTCGGATGGGCATACGGATTGCGATGGACGATTTCGGCACGGGATATTCGTCGCTCAGTTATCTGCACCGCTTCCCGTTCGACAAGATCAAGATTGACCAGTCCTTCGTGCGCGGGATCACGGCGCAGAAGGACTCGCTGCAGATCGTCCGGGCCATCATCGGCCTCGGCCGATCCCTGGGCATGGCTGTGAACGCGGAAGGGGTGGAAACGCCGGAGCAACTGAACGCCCTGCGCATGGAAGGCTGCGGTGAGATCCAAGGCTACTACTTCAGCAAGCCGCGGCCCGGTGCCGACGTGCCGGACATGCTGCGCCAGTACGGCAACGCCACCCTGGCGCGGCAGCCGGGCCTCATCGCGCCACCCTTGCTGGCGGCTGCGGTTAGCGGCTAGGTGCCCACGCAACAGGCATCTGCCGGCGTATGCCTGCGCAATCACGCTGCTGCCGTAGGGTATCCGTCCGCCGCGGACCGTGGCTGGGTGCGACCAGGATGCATCGACGGTGAGCGTGGACCTTCTACCCGCCATCAAGCACTTGGTGAACGGTTGAGAGGCCCAACGAGGCTTGATATGAAGTGCCCCGTCCCGATCCGTCGAGGGTAGCACTGCGGAAGCGAGCTATGCCGTTTTGGGGGACGCATCAGGATGGAACCGCCGCTTTTGGGGGCGAAATCATAGGAATTCTGGCCGTGGTCTTGTTTCTTACCGTGAGATGTTGCATGGCCGGGCCTTCCGCCCCGACCCGTCGCGTCGGGCGGAGCGGCTGACGAGCGAGGTGGGCAGCTTCATCGCCGAGGTCCGGGCCGCATAGCAGTAGGCGCCTTAAGCCAATGCTACGTCCCAGTGCTGGCTACGTGTGGCTGCTGGACGGGGAAAACAGCGGCGGCCCAGATACGTTGTCATGTGCTCGACGGGAGAGGTATGAATGGCGATCAAGGAAAGACGCGAAATCACGTTTGATGCGGATGA
>CAXTDP010000484.1:0-4845 GCA_964242295.1 uncultured Acetobacteraceae bacterium
GGGCGGCCGGAGATCTTCGCGGTCATCGGCGAGTCCGGGAGCGGCAAGTCCACCCTGGCGCGGATGATCCTGAACAGCCTGCTGCCGACATCGGGTGAGATCCGCTTCCGGAACCGCGACCTCGCGACAATCCGTCGCCGGCGGGACCGGCTGGCGTTCATGCGCGAGGTGCAGCCAGTATTCCAGAACCCGTTCGAGGCATTCAACCCGCTGCGCCGGGTCGATCGTTACCTGGCGGCCACGGCCCGGCGCTTCACCGAGGCGCGCCGGGGCAGGGAGGTGGACCGGCAGATGGATGATGCCTTGCAAAAGGTCGGTCTCTCGCTGGCGGAGGTCGGCGGGCGATACCCGCACGAGCTTTCGGGCGGGCAGTTGCAGCGCGTGGCAGTCGCTCGGGCGCTGATCCCCGGGCCGTCGCTGCTGGTTGCCGACGAGCCCGTCTCAATGATCGATGCCTCGTTGCGGATGACGGTGGTCAACCTGTTCAAGGCGCTGCGCGAGGATCTCGGCGTGTCGATCATCTACATCACCCATGATCTGGCGACGGCGTACTACGTCTGCGACCGGATCGTCATCATGCGCCGGAGCCGGGTGGTGGAGGAGGGGGAGGCGCGCGCGGTGCTGTCTGCGCCGCAGCACCCGTATTCGATCCAACTGAAGAACGCCGTGCTCTCGCCAGAGGACGCCTGGGCGGCGGCCGACGCCCGGGTCAAGCCGGCCCCGTAACCGCATCTGGAGGACATCGCTTGCAAGCCAAGGCTCTCGTGAACCGCGACTTCATCATTGGCGACACGGACACGCGGCTGTTCGGCGCCTTTGTCGAGCATCTCGGCCGCTGCGTTTACGGCGGCATCTTCGAACCTGGCCACCCCGAGGCGGATGAGCGCGGCTTCCGCAAGGACGTAATGGCTCTGGTGCGCGAAATGGCGCCGACCATCATGCGCTACCCCGGCGGCAACTTCGTGTCCGGCTACAACTGGGAGGACGGCGTAGGCCCGGTGGAGCAGCGGCCGCACCGGCTCGACCTGGCCTGGATGTCCACCGAGCCAAACACGTTTGGGACCAACGAGTTCATGGACTGGTGCCGCGCCACCGGGATCGAGCCGATGCTGGCGGTCAATCTTGGCACGCGCGGGCCCGATGCGGCGCGGCACTTCCTCGAATACTGCAACCACCCGGGCGGTACCGCCCTGTCCGACCTGCGGCGGGCGCACGGTTGGGAAGAGCCGCACGGCGTGAAGTTCTGGTGCCTCGGCAACGAGATGGACGGTTTCTGGCAGATGGAGACCAAGACGGCCTGGCAGTATGGCCGGGCCGCCGCCGAAGCCGCGAAGATGATGCGCTGGGTGGACCCGGGCCTCGTGCTGTCCGCCTGCGGCTCGTCGGCGCGCAACATGCCCAGCTTCGGCGAGTGGGAAACGGAGGTGCTGCAGCACACGTTCGAGCACGTGGACTTCATTTCGCTGCACACCTATCTCAACAACTACGCCGACGACACGCCTGCCTTCCTCGCCAGCCCCGACCTGATGGACAGTTTCATCGACGAGGTGGTCGCCATCGCAGACGCGGAAGCGGCGCGGCGGCGGTCGAGCAAGCGGCTGATGCTCAGCTTTGACGAATGGAACGTCTGGTATCGGACCCGGGGCAAGCGGGAGGGTCGCACGGTGCCGGGCTGGCCGGTGGCGCCGCCGATCCTCGAGGAGATCTACACGATGGAGGACGCGCTGGCCTTTGGCGGCGCGTGCATCTCCTTGCTCAACCATGCCGACCGGGTCCGCACGGCGTGCCTGGCGCAGTTGGTGAACGTGATCGCGCCGATCATGACCGAGACCGGCGGGCCGGCGTGGCGGCAGACGATCTTCCATCCCTTCGCGCAGTGGAGCAATCTGGGGCGCGGGCGGGTGTTGCGGGCCGCGGTGCAGTCGCCGACCTATTCCGCGCGCTATTACGATCCACGCGGCCCGCAGGAATTGTATTACGACCTGCCGTCCGTGCCTTATTTGAAGTTGGCCGCCGTGCATGACGAGCCGGCCGGGACGGTGACCGTCTTCGCGCTGAACCGGCATTTGGCGGAGGATATCACGCTCGACTTCACCGCCTCGGGCTTCGGCGCGCTGCAGGTGGGAGAGGCGACCCAGTTGCGGCACGACGACCTGAAGGCGACCAACACGAAGGGCATGCCCGACTGTGTCAGCCCAGCACCGCTGCCGGGCGTGCAGGTGGATGGCGAGCGTGTCTCGGCCGTGCTGTCCCCTGCCTCGTGGAACGTCATCCGGCTTGCCGTCGAAAGGTAAGGAGGGGAGGGCGAGACTGGTCCTTGCCCAGCTAAGGTGGACGCCAGGGCCACCATGCCATGCGCGCCGTTGCGGAAGTCCGCCGGCCGCGTCGCCATCAGCACGGCACGCCAGCAGGGATGGTGATTATGACGCACCGGCCGACCCACGCACTGCACGCAGCGCCGTCCTCGTCCGCCCTACTTCAGGTGCTGGGCGTGCAGCTTTTTCATCTCGAAGGCTTTGCGCCCGGGCGCTCTGCCAGCGGGGTTGCAGCGTTCGACTGACGGTGGCTGGCCTTTTAGGGCAACAACATTGCCCAAGGGCGCGGTGTCACGCGCCGTGATGGTATAAGCACGACGTTGCCGAAAGCTGTCCCGCCCCACGGCGCATGCCTCGCCTACTCGACCCCGTTCACCATGGGGCATAAGACACAGCCAGAATCTCTAGGGACCGAAGCCATGTATCCAAACGTCCAGATGCACATAGACGGCCAATGGACCGGCGCCGCTTCCGGCCGCACGCTGGAAGTGCTGAACCCAGCGACCGGCGAGGTGAACGGACTGCTGGCGCACGCCGGCACCGACGACCTCGACCGTGCGCTGGAGGCGACGGTCCGCGGCTTCGCGGCCTGGCGCAAGGTGTCCGCATTCGACCGCAGCAAGGTCATGCGCCGCGCCGCCGGACTGCTGCGCGAGCGGGCGGACGACATCGCACGACATATGACGCTGGAGCAGGGAAAGCCGCTGGCCGAGGCGCGCATGGAAACGCTGGCCGGCGCGGACATCATCGAATGGTTCGCGGAGGAAGCGCGCCGCACCTATGGCCGGGTCATCCCGGCCCGGGCGGAGGGTGTATATCAACTGAGCCTGCGGGAGCCTGTGGGTCCGGTGGCCGCCTTCGCGCCGTGGAACTTCCCAATCAACCAGGCAAACCGCAAAACGGCGATAGCACTCGCCGCCGGGTGCAGCATCATCCTGAAAGGGCCGGAAGAAACGCCGGCGTCCTGCGCCGAGCTGATCCGCTGCTACGTGGACGCCGGGCTGCCGCCCGGGGTGGTGCAGCTCGTGTTCGGCACGCCGTCCGAGATCAGCGGATACCTTATCCCGCACCCGGCGATCCGCAAAATCTCGTTCACCGGCTCCACCCCAGTCGGCAAGCAGCTTGCGGCGCTGGCCGGCCTGCACATGAAGCGGGCGACGATGGAGCTGGGCGGCCATGCCCCCGCCATCGTGTTCGCCGACGCGGACGTGGAGGCAGCAACCAAGCAGTTGGCGGTCGCCAAGTTCCGCAACGCCGGCCAGGTTTGCGTCAGCCCCACGCGCTTCTTGGTGCAGGAAGGGGTGTATGAGCAGTTCGTGGACCGCTTCACCACCATCGCCCGGGGCATAAAGGTGGGCGATGGCTTGGAAGAGGGCACGCAGATGGGGCCGCTCGCCAACGCGCGCCGGGTGACGGCGATGGAGGAGCTGATCGGCGACGCCGTGCAAAAAGGGGCGGAGGTCCGCACCGGCGGCAAGCGCATCGGCAACAAGGGCAACTTCTTCGAGCCGACGGTGCTGACCGGCGTCAACGCCGACATGCGCGTGATGAACGAGGAGCCGTTCGGACCGTTGGCTGCCGTGTCGCCTTTCTCGGGCATGGACGACCTGGTGCAGGAGGCCAACCGCCTGCCCTACGGGCTGGCGTCCTACGCGTTCACCCATTCGGCCAAGACCGCATCGGCGCTGGCCGCCTCGGTGGAGGTCGGGATGATGACGATCAACCACATCGGGCTTGCGCTGCCGGAGGTACCGTTCGGCGGCGTGCGGGACAGCGGCTACGGCTCGGAAGGCGGGTCGGAGGCGATTGATGCCTATCTTAACATCAAGTTCGTCACCCAGGCGGCTGGGTAGGGGCGTGCCTACGTCCCATTGAGGTCGTGGGCCGCGGGCAGGAAGTAGTCCTTCCAGCTCCGCGGTTCCGTCTTGAGCACGCCGGTTCGGAACAGGTGCGTGGCAAAGCGCATGGTGCCCTGGGGCTTGTCGTAGAAGTCCGACATGCCGGGCGTCCGCAGCACCGCCAGCAGGTCCTCGGCCGGCATCGGGTCGCCGGAGGTCTTGCGGTAGATGCGGACGGCCTCCGCCGGGTCGTCGCGGATCAGGCCCACAGCCTCTGCCACAGCAGCCTTGGTGGCCTGGACGATTGCAGGGTTGGCCTCGGCGAAGCGGGTGGTAGTGAACAGCACGGCCTGGGACAGCGGCTCCCCCAGGATCTGGCCGGAGTCTGTTACAATGTGGCAGCCCGGCACGCGCCGCAGCTCCTCGGCAAAGAAGGGCGGGGCAGAGAAGTGGCTGTTCACCTCGCCGTTCGCGTTCAGCAGCGCCGCCACGGCGTCGGGATGGCCGAGCTGCACAGTCATCGGGTCGAAGTGCGCCGCCTGGTCCTTGCCGAACATGGTCACAGCGGCGATGGAGAGCAGGATCGCCTGGGTCGAAACCCTGACTGTTGGCACGGCGATGCGGTCCGCGGCGCCGAAGTCGGCGAGCGTTTTGATGCGCGGCTCCCGCGTGACCAGCACCAGCGGCTCGGC
>CAXTDP010000485.1:0-4842 GCA_964242295.1 uncultured Acetobacteraceae bacterium
TGTGACTACGGCGGTCCTGGTTCAGCTTGAAAGGCAAGATGAGCATCCGGAGTTGAGAAGGACGGTTCCTTACGTCACCCAACGCCTCAGAGCCACCGCATGATCCCTGCACCATGCTTGCTGAAGCCTGAAGGATCACGCCATGAAGTAGCTTGACCAGGACGCCCTCATGTGAGGCCGGACATATGAACGCAAGCGATCTAATCAAACCACCGCCAAACCTTGCGGGGAGGGGGCCGCCCACATATGGCAGACAGGCTACCGCGTCTGGAATGCTACGATGTGCCCACCTATGGTCAGCATTTCAGCCAGGCATCCCTCGACTGCCGCCATCATCGCCGCCTGCCCGAACGGCTTGGGCAGCAAGGGCATCCCGGACGCAGCCAGCTCCGCAGCCTCCGCGTAACCGCTGGCGAGCAGCACGGGAAGGTTGGGGCGCAACTGGCGCAGCTCGGCGGCAAGCTGCAGGCCCGTCATGCCGGGCATGCCCTGATCCGTGAGGACCAAGTCTACCTTTGCCCCGGCGCGCAGGATTTCCAGCGCCTGCCGGCCGGAAGCGGCCTCCACGGCCGTATGCCCCAAGTCTTCCAGCATGGAGGATGTGCTCGCCAGAACCAGCGGATCATCATCCACCACCAGCAGCGTGCGTCGGTTGAGCGACTTGGGCCGCACCTCGACCATCTCGGAGACCGACGCCTCCACGGGCGCAGCCTCCACTTCGGCCCGTGGCAGCCACAGCTCGGCCGTGGTGCCTTCGCCCTCTCGGCTGTGCAGCACGAGCCGCCCGCCGGACTGCGCAGCCAGGCCATGCACCATGGACAGACCCAGCCCGGTGCCTTTGCCAATGCCTTTGGTCGTGAAGAACGGCTCCATGCAGCGGGCCAGCGTCGCCGGGTTCATGCCTTCGCCGGTATCGGCAACGCCCAACACGACGTAAGCGCCCTGCGGCAACTCACCCTCCTGCCCGGTGCCGATCCGTTCCTCACGCGCCGTTATGGTGAGGTGGCCGCCCCCAGGCATCGCGTCGCGCGCGTTCACGGCCAAGTTGAGCAGCGCCACCTCCAACTGACTGGCGTCCACCCGGGCCGGCACCAGGCTGATCGGGAAACGGGTCTCGATTTGCACGTTGCTGCCCGACGAATTGCCCAGCAGGCCGGACATGCCCCGTACCAGGTCCGGCACGTCTACTGTCTCGGGCCGCAGTGCCTGGCCGCGGCCGAACGCGAGCAGGCGTTGGGTGAGTGCTGCCCCACGCTGGGTGCCCTTCTCCGCATTGCTAAGCAGGCGCGCGGCCCGCTCGTCGCCGATTGGCAGGTGCTTGCGCAGCAGTTCCAGGCTGCCCATCACAGCCATGAGCAGGTTGTTGAAGTCGTGCGCGATCCCCGCCGTGAGCTGCCCCACTGCTTCCATCCGCTGCGCCTGGCGCACGCGCTCCTCGGCCGCCTCGCGCCGAGCAGTTTCCCGCTGCACCTCGTCCAGGGCCGTGTGCAGCCGCGCCGTAGACGCCCGCTCCGATTCTACCCTGCGCAGTGCCAGCCAGGACAGAAGCAGCAGGGCGAGCGAGGCAGCCGCGGCGACCACCGCGAACACGGCCAGGTGCGCGTACCAGCGTTGCAGCACCACGGCCTTCTCGGCGCCCAGTGCAACGTAAAGGGGATAGCCCGACACCTTGCGGTAGGCATACATCCGCTGCTTGCCGTCCACGCTCGACGCGGCAGTGGCAAACCCCTGCTCAGGACGGGCTGCGATCTCCCGCATCATGGGGCTGTCCGCGCCCAGGCGCATGCTGCCGGCGCGCAACGGTTCCCGGATCAGCACCCCGCCATCTGCGCGCACAAGCACACCGGTGTGCGGCAAGTCCGAGGCGGCTTCGGCGTAGAAGCGTGCGAAGTACTCCGGGTCCAGCCCGATGTGGACGATGCCGTCGAACCGTCCGTCCGGGGTGGACCTGCGCCGGCTGACGGCAAAGGTGGCCCTGGCCGTGGCCTTGCCCTGGAAAGCGTCGCTGATGAAGGTTCCGGCGTCGCGCTCGCGCTGCGCCTGGAAGAAATCCCGGCTGGCGATGCCGGGCGCGGCGCGGTCCCACTCCTGACTACCAGCCCGTACGATGCCCTGTGCATCCGTGACCCAGATCGCGACAGCCTGCTCAAGCGGCGCCTTGAGCCGGGACAGGAAAGCACTGGTCTCAGGGGCGGCGATCTGCTGCCAGTTTAGGTCGTCCACGCGGTCGTCCACGCGAGCAAGGGCCAGCTCGGCCGTTTCCAGCACCTTGCGCGCGTGCTCGTGCATGACGGATACCGACCGGATGATGTCATGCTGGGCTTCTTCCAGAACGGTCGCGCGGTCGTGCACGGCAGCGGCGGCAAACAGCCCTGCCGGAACAACGAAGGAGGCCGCGACCAGCAACCAGTGCAGGCGCAAGGAAGAGATGCTTGCCATGCTGGAGCCATACAAGCCTACTGGAAGGCGGTGGATTATGAATTGTCATCATCGTTGAGGGACGTTCAACGGATTGCCCCGTCCATGTCGCCAACAGTTTATACCAACCGCCGAAAGTCCTGACCTGTGCCCCGGTGCTTGCGTCCTGCAAGGCGCCGTGTGCCGACAGGTCAGAACTTTCGGCAGTAGGTATTTGTCGTCCTCGCCTATGTCGGTCGGCGCAGCAGCCAGCACTCCGTCCGTGCATACTCGGTCTCCTCTCGGAGAACCCCACCATGTCCCGGGTACGACATAGGACGTAGCGTAATCGTCGGCAGGCCGTGCCACTTCGTCAAACAATCTGACGCTGTAGACGAAGTCGCCCGACCTTCCACGGCGTCTATCCGCTTATGCCATGATAGGCGTCCAGGACGGGTGAAAAAGGGTTCAATAGGGCCATTGCCACTGTGAACAGACGGCCAACGCCGAGTTCGGCAACAGCATCTGACTCGGCAGACGAAGTGGTATAGTCCAAGCCCGGCGCAGTGTCCGCCTAGGTTGGTTTGATGGACAGCTACCTGGCACCTCGTGTTGGCCAGGCATCGATACGACGCACGGCTTTTTGTCAGTCATAACTACCGCGCAACTCTGCCTCCCTCTACACAATGCTGGGTAACGAGCACGGGCAGGGCTGATCTTGGCAATCTGGATTGCACGACTGACGCTGACCCTGCTGATGACTGGCGGGTGCGGGGCAAGACCAGCCGCAGCGGCTGATGGTGTACCAGCCCTCGACGGCTCCACCTTGGGCCTCTGGTGGACGCTGCCCTTCGCCGGGCTGCTGCTCTCGGTCGCAGCCGTGCCGCAGCTCGCGCCGCACTTCTGGCACCAGCACTTCGGCAAGGTCACGGCCGCTTGGGCGCTGCTGTTCCTACTGCCATTCGCCGCAACCTACGGCATGGCCCTCGCGGCAGGCGAGGTGCTGCACACCACGCTGGGGGAGTACCTGCCCTTCATCATTCTGCTGTTCGCCCTGTTCGTCATCTCGGGCGGCGTCCGCGTCCGCAGCAACATGGTCGGCACGCCTGCCATCAACACGGGGATACTCGCCTTCGGCGCGGCGCTCGCCAGCGTCACCGGCACGACCGGCGCAGCCATGCTGCTGGTCCGGCCCCTCATCCAGGCCAATTTGAAACGCCGCCATAACGCCCATGTGCTGGTGTTCTTCATCTTCCTGGTCGCCAACATCGGCGGCTCGCTCACGCCGCTCGGCGACCCGCCGCTGTTCCTCGGCTTCCTGCAAGGCGTCGCGTTCGGCTGGCCGTTCACGCACATGATCGGCCCCATGCTGCTGGGCAGCGCAGTCCTGCTCGGCACGTTCTACGTCCTCGACCGCCGGGTGTGGGCGCGGGACGGCGGTCCGCTCCAGGTTGGGCCGCTGCGGATCGGCTTCCGGAGCCTGCATAACCTGTTCTACCTTGCCGGGGCCGTAGGCACCGTGCTGCTGAGCGGGGTATGGAAGCCCGGCATCAACCTGCACGTCTGGCGCGTCGAGGTGCCGCTGCAAAGCTTGACACGGGATGGGGTATTGCTGGCACTGGCCGGCCTGTCCTGGGTCACGACGGCGCGGCGGGTGCGGATCGAGAATGCCTTCACCTGGGACCCGATCCTGGAGGTGGTCTATCTGTTCGCCGGCATCTTCCTGACCATCCTGCCGGTGCTCGCCATTCTCAGAGCTGGCAGTTCGGGCGCGCTCGCATCCATCGTGGCGTTCGCGACCGGGCCAGACGGCCTGCCGGACAACCGTGCCTACTTCTGGATGACGGGGCTGCTGTCGTCGTTCCTGGACAACGCGCCGACCTATCTCGTGTTCTTCAACATGGCCGGCGGCGACCCGAAGGCGCTCATGGGTCCGCTGTGGCACACGCTGCTCGCGATCTCGGCAGGCTCGGTATTCATGGGCGCCATGACCTACATTGGCAACGCGCCCAACTTCATGGTCCGCTCCATCGCCACCGAGCGCGGCATCCGAATGCCCTCCTTCCTCGGCTACATGGGATGGTCCTGCGCCGTTCTGCTGCCCACCTTTGCACTCGTGACCGCGGTGTTCTTCCGGGGATGAGGGGCTAAAAGCCACCCCTTTCAGGGTGTCGGTGCTCTTCCCAAACTGAAGGCATGAGCACGGGATCGGATGAGGGCGGACCGGTTTGGTCTGCGGTTTTTGAGCGGTTCGAGCGGCACGCACCGGCAAGCGTGATGGCGCGCCTTGCGCTGGAACACGCGCTGCCGGCGGGATGGGTGGACGAAGTGTTCGAGGCGCACCGCCAGCAGCAGTATTCGCGCGAGCTGCTGTTCTCGACGGTGGTGGAGGGCGACAGCACCATTGCCAGCCAACTCGCGGCATTGGAGACACGCGTTGCGGAA
>CAXTDP010000486.1:0-4839 GCA_964242295.1 uncultured Acetobacteraceae bacterium
GCGGGCGCTGGACACCATCCGGCGCGAGGTCGGCATGGTGTTCCAGTCGTTCAACTTGTTCCCGCACTTGACGATCCTGGAGAACTGCACCCTGGCGCCAATCTGGGTCCGCAAAATGCCGAAGGCGGAGGCAGAGGAACTGGCGATGAGCTACCTGCGCCGGGTCAAGATACCCGAGCAGGCGAACAAGTATCCCGGCCAGCTCTCGGGCGGGCAGCAGCAGCGGGTCGCCATCGCCCGGGCGCTGTGCATGAAGCCGAAGATCATGCTGTTTGACGAGCCGACCAGCGCGCTGGACCCCGAGATGATCAAGGAGGTCTTGGACACCATGATCGGCCTGGCGCATGACGGCATGACGATGGTCTGCGTGACTCACGAGATGGGCTTCGCCCGGCAAGTCGCCGACCGCGTGGTGTTCATGGACCGTGGCGAGGTCGTCGAGCAGGGGGAGCCGAACACCCTGTTCGAGAACCCGCAGACCGACCGCCTGAAGCTGTTCTTGAGCCAGATCCTGCGGGGGCATTGACTCAAACGGCACCTTGCTTCGACCGTTCCGCCTTGTTGCAGGGGGCAGCGGCGTGGAAGCCAGGGGTCACAAGCCTGGTTGTCAGCACCGGAAATTGCTGGGCGGCCGCAAGCGGTTTGCAACGGCGGCTCGCTTGCGGATCAGTCTGGAAAGACCAGCGGCTGGTGCAAGCCGGCCGCAACGGAGCCAGGGATCAGGGCCGCCTAGGTCCAGAAAGGTTGATGCCCGAAACCGGAATGAGCGACCCCGCGGTTTAGTGGGAGATGACGCGCCGGATCGCGTCGGGGGCGCGTGGAAAACCCGTCCGGACAGAAGCTGTGCCAAGACGCCGGCGCTCGGTAACCAGGCGAGCCACGTCCCGCACGTCCTTGCTCCACGAGATGTCGGACATCGAGGCGACGTGCTCCAGGAAGCTCCCCTGGTGGTTGCCGGCGCCACGCGGGTTCGGAAAGGCGACGAACGGCTTGCGGGCAATGAGCAGTTGGATCACCGTGGCCCCACCGTGACTAATGACCAGCGAGCTATCGGCAATCAGGTCATCAATGCTCGGCCTGCCAACGAATTGCTCGCAGTGCGACATCTTGTAGGATGACTGCCCGCTTTGGCAGATCACGTCCTCCTTGAAGAACCCGGTCCCTGCCAGGCGGTCCACTTCCACGAACAATTCGTCGAACGGCATGGTCGTGCCGACGGTGACAAGGATCAAAGCACCGTTCCCAGCGTGCTTCTTGGATAAAGCGCGCTCAAGCCCGGCCACTGGACGACAAAGAGTTGGGACAGCCGCATCCGGTAAACCAGCTTGCCGGTGTTGGACAGGTCGTTGACCCGGGTGATGCTTTCGATGAACACGTTTCTCCGCCGCAAGACCATGCCGGCCAGGAACATGGGCACCGCATGGCTGCAGCCGACCCCGATCACCGCGCTGATCCTGCTGCGTCTAATCACGGTAAGGGCTGTGAAGGGAACTTTGAGGAACGCGTATATGCTCTGCGAGGTGGATTTGTTCGAGACCGTTTGGAACGTGGGCACCCGATGGCTCGTGCCCGTTGGAATGCCATGTTCCCCTGGGACCCCGCCGAATTCGGTCGCCAAGTAAACGAAGTCCGCGTCGCCTTCCATTGCCTGGAGGATGCACCTCGTTTCGAAGGTAAATCCGCCGCCGGACAAAACGACCAAGACCGCGGGTCTCACAGCCGGCGCGGGACGGAGGCTCCCGTCTTCGCGCACCAGTGCAGGGCCGGAATGACCGGGGACGGACGCGCTCACTGGCTTGCAGGACCCTGACCTGGAGATGGTTACGATGCGAGAGCTAGCCTCCCGCGTATCGGATGACAAGCGACCAACCGGTCGCTGCCGTTCCTGCGATATGGTTAACACAACGCGAGGCCCGGCACCCTGAAACCAAGGTTGTCAGCCCTCCGGCTGCCGGCTAACCCAGCCCGGCGCGCACCACCACCAGCAGCACGACCAGTAGCTGCACCATGTTCACCCCGACTGATACGCGGTGCATCACGTCGAATCGTTTGTTGGATGCGGCATCCCCGGCCAGTCCGGCGTCGCGCAGCCGGTTGAGCGTCGGCATCAGGCCCTGGCGCAGCCACACCGTCAGCAGGGCCACCGCAAGCAGCACGATGCCGGAAAGCTGGTCCGCCCAGATCAGCCCAACCGCCCCCAGCAAGGCCGCCACGGCGACATACAGGTAGTAGCGGGGGAACGTCGCCCGGATGAACCGTGCCGCCGTCGCCCCGTCCAGCTTGGTGAACACCAACGGGGCGAGGATGGCGGCGAAGAACACCATCCCGCCCAGCAGGCACGCGGCCGCCACCACTCCGAACGCGTGCACGGCTGCGCTTCCCATCCTAGTAGCGATATAGGTCGTGCTTGAACGGGCCGGACACGGGCGCCCCGATATACTCGGCCTGCTTCGGTGTCAGCTTGGTCAGCGCTGCGCCGACCTTGGCGAGGTGCAGCGCCGCCACCTTCTCGTCCAGCGCCTTCGGCAGGGTGTAAACCTGGTTCTCGTACTTGCCAGCAGGCGCTGTCCACAACTCAAGCTGCGCCAGCACCTGGTTGGTGAAGGAGGCGGACATCACGAAGGACGGGTGGCCCGTGGCGTTGCCGAGGTTCACCAGCCGGCCCTCGCTGAGCACGATCAGGCGCTTGCCGTCGGGGAACACAACCTCGTCTACCTGAGGCTTCACGTTCTCCCACTTGAAGTTGCGCAGGCCCTCGATCTGGATCTCGCTGTCGAAGTGGCCGATGTTGCAGACGATGGCGCGGTTCTTCATCGTCCTCATGTGGTCCACCGTCAGCACGTCAATGTTGCCGGTAGCGGTCACGAAGATGTCGCCGCGGGGCGCCGCATCCTCCATCGTGACAACCTCGTAGCCCTCCATCGCCGCCTGCAAGGCGCAGATTGGGTCCACCTCCGTCACCAGCACGCGGCAGCCGCCGTTCTTCAGGCTGGCAGCCGACCCCTTGCCCACGTCGCCATAGCCGGCGACCACGGCGACCTTGCCGGCCATCATCACGTCCGTGCCCCGGCGGATCGCGTCCACCAGGCTTTCCTTGCAGCCATACAGATTGTCGAACTTCGACTTGGTGACGCTGTCGTTCACGTTGATGGCGGGGACCTTGAGCGTGCCGGCCTTGGCCATCTCCCACAGGCGGTGCACGCCAGTGGTGGTCTCCTCCGACAAGCCCTTGATCCCCGGCAGCAGGTCCGGATGGTTCTCGTGGATCAGCTTGGTCAGGTCGCCGCCGTCATCGAGGATCATGTTCGGCACCCAGCCATCGGGTCCGCGGACTGTGGCCTCGATGCAGTCCCAGAACTCCTTCTCGTCCATGCCCTTCCAGGCGAAGACGGGGATGCCGGCGGCGGCGATCGCGGCGGCGGCGTGATCCTGGGTCGAGAAGATGTTGCACGACGACCAGCGAATGGTGGCGCCGAGGGCAATCAGCGTCTCGATTAGCACGGCGGTCTGGATCGTCATGTGCAGGCTGCCGACGATGCGGGCGCCCTTGAGCGGCTGGGACGCGCCGAACTCCTGGCGCAGCGCCATCAGGCCGGGCATCTCGTCCTCGGCCATCAGGATCTCCTTGCGGCCCCAGCCGGCGAGGGAGATGTCGCGCACCTTGTAGTCGTGGTTGACGTTCATGTCGGGCATCGCCGGCTCCTGATTGATGGCGCGGCTTATATACGGATATCTTTATGTTCGCAACGGCGAGGTGGGACGGCAGGGTTGACCAATGCCGGGGCGGCCCGCACATCGGTGCTATGCCAGACCCCTTCGTCGTGCCCGAGGAACCAACCGCCGCAGCCGCCATCACCGCCATCGGTGAGGAGCTGGAGGTGTTCGACGACTGGATGGAGCGCTACGGCTTCATCATCGAGCTGGGCCGCAAGCTGCCGCCGTTCCCGCAGGAGATGCAGAACGACGCGCACCGGGTGCCAGGCTGCCAAAGCCAGGTGTGGATGGAGGCGGGGATGCGGGACGGCCGCCTGTTCCTAGCCGGCGCGTCCGATGCGGCCATCGTCTCGGGGCTGGTGGCGCTGCTGCTGCGGGTTTATTCGGGCCGGCCGCCGGCGGAGGTGCTGGCGACCGATCCAGGGTTCTTGAAGGACCTGGGGCTGCTGGAGGCCCTGTCCACCAACCGCGGCAACGGCATCGCCGCGATGGCCCGGCGCATCCGGGACGTGGCGCAGCAGGCGGCCGTCGCCGCCTAGGGTGGCGGACGGCGCCCGTGTCGGGCTGTTCCTAGCGGCGTTCTTCGCCGCCGCGGCCGTCACCTCGGCCTACCTGCCGCTGTGGTTTGCCGACCGAGGGCTGACGGCGCCCGAGATTGGAACGGTGCTGGGCCTTGGCTCGCTGCTGCGGGTGGTGGCGGTGCCGGGCTGGGGGTGGCTAGCGGACGCGTTGGGGCGGCGGCGGGCGGTGCTGTTTGGGGCCGCGGCGCTGGCTGCAGGCTGCGCGGCGCTGCTGCCGGGAACCGGCGGCTACTGGACGATACTGGTGGTGTCGGCGGTGCAGGGTGTGACTGCGTCGGCGTTGACGCCCTTGGCGGATGCGCTGTCGCTGGCGCTGGCGGGTGCGCGGCGGCTGGATTATGGGCGAACCCGGGCCTGGGGGTCGGCCTCCTACATGCTGGCGACGGCGTTGTCCGGTGGGCTGATCGGCCGGGCCGGAAGTTGGGTGGTGCCCTGGATGCTGGCGGCGGGATACGGCGCCGCGGCCGCGTTCGCGTCGCTGCTGCCGGAGGTTCCGCCGGGCGGGCGGCGTGGCGGCGGCAACCCGTTGCGGCTGCCGGCTTTT
>CAXTDP010000487.1:0-2588 GCA_964242295.1 uncultured Acetobacteraceae bacterium
CGGCCCAGGCCGGGCCGGCAAACAAAAGGGCCGGGGCGGCAAGCAGCAGGGCCGCGGCGATCCAGCGGATCATGGCGCAGCCCCACTCTGCGGAGCTTGGGGTCGCAGGAAGCGGCGCAGCAGCAGTTGCAGCACCGGGCGGAACCGGGCAGCGGTCAGGGTCGGGTCCAGCGCCTGGTGCACCACCAGCCCGTCGCCCATCGCCATCACGAGCTGAACCGCTGTTTCCACGTCCAGGTCCGGGTCCACGGTGCCACGCGCCTGGCCGCGGCGCAGGGCGGCGATCACGCCGGCGCGGGCTTCGCGGATGTTGCGGTCGAACATGGCGCGCACTTCGGGGTTGCGGACGGCCTCCGACATGGTTTCCGCCGCAAGCGCCGCCTGCGGCCCGGCGAGCATCTGTTCCAGCGTGTCTATGCCGATGCTGGCCAGCGCCTCCACGGGGTCATCGGCCTCCGCCATGCGCTCGAAGAACGCGGCATGGTGGATACGGTCGGCCTCCGCAATCGCGGCGATGATGCTGACCTTGCTGGCGAAGTAGCGATACACCGCGCCGGGGCTCATGCCCGCCTCGGTGCAGATTTCCTGCATGGAAGCGCCGTGGAAGCCAGAGCGGGCGAAGCAGGCCATCGCGGCGTCCAGAACGCGTTGCCGGGGCGGAGCGAGGGCGTCGGATATGGGCTGAAGCGCGGAGTTCGTCATTGCGACGAGCGCGCCGGTGCGGCGACCCAGCAACAGCAGGGCTCGCCTGTCCAGCCATTGAAGTGCCGCGCCGCAACCGCCTCGCAGCGACGAACGGAATGGATGGTCAGCCGCGGCATTGGGACATTCCTCGGTGCGAGTGAACATTCACTTGCGCCTGTGCAGGCCATTGTCAAGCATGGTGCATCACCGGCAACATGCGGCCAGACCCATCGGAGGCCGTGCGATGCCAGACGACGCCGACCTGATTGCCGCCGCCGCCGTGCTGGGCATCACCCTCGACCCCCTCTGGCATGATGCCATACGGTTCCATCTGGAAATAAGCCTGCGCGCGGCCGACCTGGTAGCGGAGTTCCCCCTGCCGGACGAGGCCAACCCGGCGCCGGTGTTTACGGCATGACCGCCTGGATGACGGCCGGCCAGATCGCCGCCGGGGTGCTGGACCGCAGCCTATCGGCCCATGAGGCCGTGACCGACGCCCTCGACCGCATCGGCCGGGCCACGCCCATCAACGCCTTCACGGACGTGCTGACCGAGCGTGCGCTGCTCCTCGCCAAGGCGCATGACACGGACGGCCCGCAGGGACCGCTGGCCGGCGTGCCATTCGCCGTCAAGAACCTGTTCGACGTAGAAGACCTGCCGACCCGCGCCGGCTCCCTCATCAACCGCGGGGGCGCCCCGGCCACGACGGACGCCTTCGCCATCCGGCAACTGGAGCGCGCCGGTGCCATCCTGGTCGGCACCCTCAACATGGGCGAATATGCCTACGACTTCACCGGCGAGAACGCCCATGACGGCGCTTGCCGCAACCCGCACGATCCCGCGCGGATGTCGGGCGGCTCGTCCAGCGGATCGGGCGCCGCAGTCGCGGCGGGGGTGGTGCCGTTCACGCTAGGGTCGGACACCAACGGCTCCATCCGCGTGCCGGCGTCGCTGTGCGGCGTGTTCGGGCTGAAGCCGACCTATGGCCGGCTGTCTCGCGCCGGCACGTTCCCATTCGTGTCCAGCCTGGACCACATCGGCCCGCTGGCGCGCACGGTGGGAGACCTGCAGGTGACTTACGATGTCATGACCGGCCCGGACCCGGCCGATCCCGTCTGCACCGGCCGGCCGGCAGATCCAACCAGCCCCGACGGAGTCGAGGGTCTGCGGATTGCTGTCGCCGGCGGGCACTTCATGGCCAATGCCGGGCCGGACGCCCTGGCGGCGCTGGACCGCGTCGCCTCCGCCCTAGGCGCCACGGCGCAGGTCGAGCTGCCTGAGGCCGCCCGTGCCCGCGCCGCAGCCTATGTCAACACCACAGTAGAGGGCGCGGCCCTGCACCTGGAACGGCTGCGGACCCGGCCCGGCGATTTCGATCCGGACGTGCGGGACCGGCTGATCGCCGGCGCGATGGTGCCCGGCGCATTCTACGTCCGCGCCCAGCGGTTCCGGCGGTGGTATCGGGAGCAGGTGCTGAGCCTGTTCGGGCAGTGGGACGCCATCCTCGCCCCAGCCACACCGTGCACCGCGCCGATGATCGGGCAGAAGACGATGGAGCTGTCCGGCGAAACCGTGCCGGTCCGCGCCATGCTGGGGGTGCTGACCCAGCCGATCTCGTTCATCGGCCTGCCGGTGGTGGCCGTGCCGGTGCCGCTGCCGGGCCTGCCGATCGGGGTGCAAGTGATCGCGGCGCCGTGGCAGGAGGCGACGGCACTGCGGATCGCGCGGCACCTGGAGGCCGAGGGCATCGTCCGGGCGCCGCGCCCGGACTTGTCAGCATGAGCGCCGCCCTGCTCCCTCTTCCTCCGGGAGAAGGTTGGGGTGAAGGGGCGAACAAGCACCGGCCCGTCGTACAGCGGACCGTGCGCTGGACATACCTGCAGTCCTCCGCTCCGCAGCCAAGG
>CAXTDP010000487.1:2598-4839 GCA_964242295.1 uncultured Acetobacteraceae bacterium
CCCCCTCCCCCCAACCCTCTCCCGGAGGGAGAGGGAGGGCGCCTGGCACTAAGCCGGGAAGTGCCGGCATGACCGACATCAACCTTCCCAGCGTCCTCGCCGAGGTCACGGCCGCTTTTGCCGCCTACGAGGCGGCGCTGATTTCCAACGATGTTGCCACCCTCGACGCCCTGTTTTGGGACAGCCCGCATACCATCCGCTACGGGATGGCCGAGGTCCTCTACGGCGCCGGCGAGATCCATGCCTTCCGGGCCGCCCGCCCAGCCGCCGGGTTGGCCCGCACCCTGGACCGCACCGTCATCACCACCTTCGGCCGCGACATGGCCACGGCCAGCACCCTGTTCCGCCGCGCGCCGGGCAAGCTGGGGCGGCAGATGCAGACCTGGGTGCGCCTGCCGGAGGGATGGCGCGTGGTTGCCGCCCATGTCAGCCTGATGGAAGAACCAGCTCCCGCTCCTTGACCCGGCTCGCCGCCGCCAGCACCGCCAGTCCGGCCACCGCCGACAGCAGGGAGCCCACGAACACCGCCAGCTTCACCTCGTCGCCCCTCGGCGAACCGCGGAAGGCGAGGTCGCCGATGAACAGGCTCATGGTGAAGCCGATGCCGCACAGCACGGCACCGCCATAAAGCTGCGGCAGCGTGACCCCCGCCGGCAGGCGCGCCAACCCCAGCCGCGACGCCGCCATGACGGCGCCGAACACGCCGAGCTGCTTGCCCAGGAACAGCCCCAGTGCCGTGCCGATGGCCAGCCGGTCCGTCCAGGCACCCGGCGGCAGCGTGTCAAACCGCAGCCCGGCATTGGCCAGGCCGAACAGCGGCAGAATGCCGTAGGCGACCCAGTGGCCCAGCCGGTGCTCCAGCACCTGGGCCGGGGCTTGCGCCTCACCGGGGCGCTCGCGCATGGGGATGACGAAGGCCAACGCGACGCCAGACAGCGTGGCGTGGATGCCGGACCCGAACACCAGCGCCCACAACGCCGCGCCGCCGAGCAGATATGGCCATAACGCCCACACCCCCGCCCGGTTCAAGCCGAACAGCCCCAGCCACACCAGCGCGGCGCCGCCAAGGTCCCACAGGTTCAACCCGCGCGTGTAGAACAGCGCGATCACCAGGATGGCGCCGAGATCGTCAATGATCGCCAGCGCCGTCAGGAACACCTTGAGGCCCACCGGCACCCGACGCCCCAGCACCGCCAGCACCGCGAGCGCAAAGGCGATGTCCGTCGCCACCGGCACCGCCCAGCCGCGCAGCGCCGTCACGTCCCTCCAGTTCAGCGCCACCAGGATCAGCGCCGGCACGATCATGCCGCCCAGAGCCGCCAACCCCGGTGCCGCGAGGCGTGCGGGCGACGCAAGCTCGCCCATCGTGATCTCCCGGCGCAGTTCCAGCCCAACCAGCAGGAAGAACACCGCCATCAGCCCGTCGTTGATGATGACGAGCGGCGTTTGATGCAGCATCGGCGCTTGCAGCAGGGCGCGATACAGGCCGCCCGCGGAGGAGTTGGCCCATACCAGCGCCGCCGCCGCCGACAGCATCAGCACGGCGCCGCCCGCAGCCTCGCTCCGCAGGAAGCCTTGCAGGGCCGCAAAGCGCAGGCGCGTGGGGAACACCCGTAAAGGCGGCATGGCGTCTCCTGGAATGCAGGGCGGGCAACGCGGACCCTGATGCTGCGTTGCGATGGACAGGAAGCTATGTCCCAACCCTTGCTGGCTCAACGATTGTTGCAACACGACACCGGGAGCCTGGACGGGGGCAAACCCGTGCACCCCGCCGCCATGTGGCTCGCCGCCATGCGCGCCGGGGATTTCCCGTCGGCTTGGGCCGTCAGCGATGCGGTGCTGGCAGCCCGCGACCCGGCAACGCGCGACGACCCGCGCCTGCCTTACCATCTCCGCTGGGTGTGGGACGGACGGCCACCGGACGGCAAGCACGTCCTGGTCCGGTGCTACCACGGGCTGGGCGACACCCTGCAGTTCTGCCGTTTCCTGCCGCTGCTGCGCCCGCGCGTGGCGTCCTTGACCCTGGAGGTGCAGCCGGAGCTTGTTGGCCTGCTGCGGGATCTGCCCGGCCCCGACCGCCTGGCGCCGTTCCGCCCCGACGCTCCGCTGCCCCCGTCGGAGTGCGACGTGGAGATCATGGAGTTGGCGCACGTGCTGCGCGTGGCGCCGGGTCCAGCACCGTACTTGCAGGCGCACCCCGGCCCGCGCCCCGGGCCGGGGCTGCTGGTCGGCGTCTGCTGG
>CAXTDP010000488.1:0-4828 GCA_964242295.1 uncultured Acetobacteraceae bacterium
TGCCGCGGTCAGCCCACCTGAAACGCAGGCCGACCCGGGGTTTTGCTCCGGTTACGCTGATCAGCGTCGAGGCCCACCGATGATTTACAGCATCGCCATCCCCTTGTGGCTTGAGCAGTGGTCCCGGACCCAGCGGCGGCAGGCAGCCCTTGCCGTCGATGGCGCCCCGGGATGCCCGACCTCACGTCGGACTACCACATGCAGCGCTGGACCGGCGGGCGTCATCCATGAAACAAAGGTCGGGGTATCGCTTGAGTTCGCCCCCGCAGAGGCAGCCATGACCGTCATCACCACCCGCATCACCGTCAGCCCCGACGGCACCATCTCGACCGCCACCCCGATTCCCGCCGGTGAACACATCGCCAGCATCGAGGTGCGCGAGCGGCCTCCCCGGCAGCTCCCCACCCTGCCCTTCGACGTGAACGCCCTGCCCAAGCTTGACCTCGGCCCCTGGCCCGAAGGGCTCAGCCTGCGCCGGGAGGAGATGTACGGCGACGACGAGCGTTGAGCGTCGTCGATACCAACGTCCTCATCCACACCAGCGTGACAACGTCGCCGGACCATTATAGGGCGGTGACGGCCCTCACCCATTTGGCGGCACGCGGCCCGGTCGCGGTCACGCGCCAAATCCTGCGCGAGTTCCTGTCCGCCACGACCCGGCCGCAGCCCTGGGCAAGAGCCGCCACGCTGGCCGAGGCCACACGGGCCGCCGACGGCTTCATCCAGCGCTTCGCCGTGCTGGAGGACGGGCCATCTGTCTGGGACGAGCTCATGATGTTAACCCGCGGGTTCGCCTTTGGCGGCAAGCAGGTGCATGACGCCAACATAGTCGCCACCATGCTGGCACATGGCGAAACGCGGCTGCTCACCTTCAACGACGCCGACTTCCGCCGCTTCGGCGGCCTGATCGAGGTCGTGGTCCCATGATGTCGGCCCACGACCATGCCGGCAAGCGCAGGCACTTTGCCCCCTGGAGAGCACATCCTTTTCCTAACCTGCAGCCTTTGCGCACGCAGCGGCGTCCATGCGCGCTCGGCTGGATGTAGCGCGTTGAATAGGATGAGCTGACTCAGCCGTAAGCCTTCGGTGTCGCCTCAACCATCAACCTGACAACACCCGATGAAGTTTTTCATCGCCGCCCGCCGCCGAACAGAGGTGAGGGTACCATGGGTTGCCCGCCGTATGACTGCCCGAATGACTGGTTTTGCTGCATTGGCGCCATGCTGATCCCGCTTTGCGAAGCACTGGCCCCATTTTGGGGAGCATAGGTGAACCCAGGAGGCAGCGACTGCTGACCAGAGAGTCTGTCAGCAGGCACGTCGAGATTGCTGTCGTCAGAGCGCATGATATCACAAGCCCATCGCCAGCCCGGCGGCCGGCCAACCATCGTGCCTCCCCGCTCGTAGCTGCATTCGCACACCGAGCCAGCTTGGCCGAGTTGCTGACCGTCGCGCTCCGCGATGCAACGTGGCCAGACGCTTGGCGCGACCTGGGCACTCGACGGTCGGAGAGGAAGTAAGAAGCAGGCGAACGTTGCGATTAGTGCCTGATGCATGCGTGTCACGAACTGGTCCTTCAGGCGCCAGGCCCGCTTCGGGTCACTGCCGGCCTACTTAGGAGAAGACCGGACGTTTTGCCGCGGCTTATGACCTGGAGTTTGTACGCTGTGGTTTGTTCAAGTCAACAATGGCAAAACAGGCTATAGCGCGACGATTTTGAGGGCGACTATTCAACCTCCCGTAGGGGTAAGGTCAACCAGTGCGCATGACGGGCTGACCTGCGATGGCGGGCCGGAGGGTGGTGAGAGCAATCAGGTAGTAAGTCAGCGGTAGGTGCCAGCGCCAACCCGTCGCCAACATACCGGTGATCCTGGCCGCTGCCTCCTCAACCGAATTGGGAATGCGTGGAAGTCTCTACAGCGGTATACGCTAACATAGGAACCGGCCCGGGCTGTCCGGCAAAGAAGGGTCGCTGAACCACTGACCTGGGCAGGAAGTCGGTTATGCGTGCCACGGTGTTGAAGCCGAAATCCAGGCTGGCTGAATACCAACTGCTGGAAGCTTTGACCGGTCAGACGCTGCTACTGCACTGGATGCAAGCGGCTGGGCACAGGTCAAAACTCAAGTGAGCTGGTATAAGGCCTCCCTCAATCTGTTCGGTCCGTTCCAGCAGAGGCAAGGAATGTGAGACAGGACCCGGCTAACGGAACCCGAAATTTCTTAGCCCAACTTTATCCAACTTCCAGGCACACTCCTATCAGAGCTCCGGCGATGGTCCGACGCTCACCAGCGCTGGAGCCTCGCCGTGCACCCCCCTTCTTTGCCCGCCAGCTTGACCGAGTTGAGTTGCCGAGACTTAGGCCGGAACCTGGAGACGGCGCCGCATCTGCGCGCGGTTCTCGACGGCATGCCATGTGGCCTGCTCACCTTCAACAGGAAGCTCGACATCCTGTTTACCAATGCCAGGCTTGCGGCCACGCTGGAAATCCAGCCGCTAGTCGTCGAGCGCGCGGTGTCGCTCCTCGACATGCTCGAAGGTAGCGCAGTGCTGAACACCGCCGTGGTGCAGTCAGCCCACGAGGCTTGCCTCGATGCTGTCAACAAGTCCGGCGAGCACAGGAGTACCCTAGCCGTTTCTGCAGGGGAGGTTCCCCGTTTCTTCGGCTTCCAGGTCAGCCCGCTGGACGATGGCACATGGATGGCGTCGTTCGAGGAAATCACCGAACGCCGTGTTGCCGAGGCGAGCGCCATTGAACTCGCGATGCGCGATCCGTTGACCGGCTTGCCCAACCGGGAGCTGTTCAACAGGCGAGCTGCTGCGGCACTGGCCGACGTCGCACAGGCTCCTGGGGAACAAAGCAAGGGCGGACCCGACGGGATCGACCATGCCGTCCTCCTGGTCGATCTCGACCGGTTCAAGGCGGTGAACGACACCCTGGGCCACCCTATCGGTGATGGACTTCTGCGCCTGGTGTCCAAGCGGCTGCGCTCGATGTTGCGCCAGCCGGATATGGTCGCCCGTCTCGGCGGCGATGAGTTCGCCTTGCTGGTCTCACCGGCAGCGGACACGGTTGGTCTGACCCAGCTAGCAACTCGGATCATCGACGTGCTTGGCCGCCCCTACTTGATTGAAGGGCACCTTGTGAACATCGGTGCGAGCGTGGGCGTAGCCGTTTCGTCGTCTGACGGGCGCGAGCACAACCAGTTGCTTCGGAGCGCCGACTTGGCCCTTTACGCAGCCAAGCAAGCGGGGCGGAGCACGCACAGGTTCTTCGAACCGGCGATGGATGCCCGCGCGCACGCGCGCCGGTCGCTTGAGATCGACCTTCGCAAGGCGCTTGCGTTGCGCGAGTTCGAGCTGCACTACCAGCCACAGATCGACCTCGACCTGAATGCGATCGTCGGCTTCGAGGCGCTCCTGCGCTGGCGACATCCTGAGCGGGGCTTGGTTTCGCCGGCCGACTTCATCCCACTCGCGGAAGAGATCGGCTTAATCATTCCACTCGGCGAGTGGGTGCTGCGCGAGGCCTGCCAGGAAGCAGCACGGTGGCCGAGCAACGTGTCTGTCGCGGTCAACGTCTCACCGCACCAGTTCGGGGACACGACCAGGCTGGTTGCGGTCGTCGCCCAATCCCTTGCGGCCGCTGGCCTACCGGGACGCCGGCTGGAAATCGAGATTACTGAGAGCGTGTTGCTGCGCAATGAGCAGACGGTGCTCACGGCATTGCATGATCTGCGTGCCATGGAGGTGCGGGTGGCGATGGACGATTTCGGCACCGGCTACTCCTCGCTGAGCCAGCTGCACAGCTTCCCGTTCGACAAGATCAAGATCGACCGGTCCTTCGTGAGGGATCACGGCGACATCGCCGGCCAGAACGCGATCATCCGCGCCATCACCGCGCTGGGCGTCAGCCTGGGTATGTCCACGATTGCCGAGGGGGTTGAGACCTCCGACCAGCTCGCCCGCATCCGCGCCGAAGGCTGCACCTCAGTGCAGGGCTACCTGTTCAGCCAGCCAGTCCCGGTCGAGCAGGTCGCTAGCTTGATTGCCGATTTCGCCGGCCGCTACTCGCCTTCCACTACCGCACTTACCTGAAAGGACGTTGCCGACCATGGCCCAGCTCCACCGCGTGCTCTACTGCAGCCGGAACATCATCCCAGGCGCCATTGAGGCAGTCGCTGCCGATGTCCGGGGGATCCTGGCCGTGTCGCGCGTGAACAACGCCCGCGACGGGGTGACGGGCGGGCTGCTGTTCAGCGAGGGCTGCTTCGCCCAGGTGCTCGAAGGGCCTCTGGACGCGGTTGAGGCTGCGTTCGAACGCATCCAGTGCGATGCCCGCCACTGCGAAGTCGTCGTGCTGCAGTCTGGCCCGATCACCAAACGCGACTTCCCGGACTGGTCGATGGCGTTCGTTGGCATCGACGCGGCAAATAGCCCGCTTGCCAAGGCCACCCTTGCATCAGCCTTCTCCGGCCAGTCCAGCGTCGGCGATGATGTGCTCGACATGCTCAAAGGCCTAGTCGTGCGCGAGGCAGACTGGCTGGCACCCTCGGCCGTTTCGGCGGCCTTCTCGCGGCAGGATGCTTTCTTGGCATCCTGAGCCGAAGTCGAAGCACACGTTGTTAGTCGGCGCAGATAACGGACCCAAGGGAAATGTGAACATTCAATACGTCGCAACGCTGATCAGCGTCGTGACCCACCGCTGATTTACACGCTTGGGATCGTAAGCCGACAGTCAAACTGAGACACCACCCGAGTTCCCATAAACGGTGGTTCTGCGCTCGACGGTGCGGCAATGGCAGGTTGTGAATCAGCGCGGGCGCTGGAC
>CAXTDP010000489.1:0-4818 GCA_964242295.1 uncultured Acetobacteraceae bacterium
ACTTGGCGGCGATGGCATAGGGCACGCCGCAGCCCATGGTGGCCAGCGTGCCCGACACCGACCCGGCCATTCCCGGACGGAACCGCAGGTCGCGCGCATACCACACGCTGCTGGTGCCGGAGTCCGCCGTGACGATGCAGCGGTCCGGAAGGCGCTGCGACAGCTCCCACGCGACAAGCTGCGGGTTGATGGGGTTGGCGGGCTGCCGGGCTTGGGCCTCGGCCTGCTGCCAAGACTCCAGGACTGAAGCCTCGATCTTGTCGCGCCGGACTCGGTCCTCGCGCGGGTGCAGCAACGGCAGCAGCGCGTGCAAGATGGCGCCGGCGTCGCCAACCAAGTTGGCCTCTATCGGGTAGCGCAGGCCTAACATAGCGGGTTTGATGTCCACCTGCACGCCGCGCGCCTGGCCCTCCTTGGGCAGGAACTCGGTATACGGGAAGCCGCTGCCCACCATCAGCAGCGTGTCGCAGCCCTGCATCAGTTCCCAGCTTGCCTTGGTGCCCAGCACGCCTACGGCCCCGGTGCACTATGGCACAGTGTTTTGCACGGCCGATTTGCCGAGCAACGCCTTGGCCACGCCTGCGCCCAGCCGTTCTGCCACCGCCATCACCGCTTCGCCGGCACCGACAGCGCCCGCGCCGCCGAACAGCCTCAAGCTCGATGCCTAAGCGGGTCGAGCGACCGCGAAGGCTCGTCTGCGTGGCGGCTGTTCACAGCGGCAAGGCCAGCCAAGCAGAAACGCCCGCTACCGCGTTTGCACGGCTCCGTAGCGGACCGTCCACTCACGGCCAACTGCCCGTGTTTACCGACTGCACGTCAGCCTATCGTTCAACTGCATCACGTCCAGTAATCGCGGCCGATTGCCTTCACGAGCCGGGAATGGATGATCTTCAGGCGTTCCAGGGCTGCAGATGCCTGTCGGGCCAGCTCGGCATGATCGAAGGCTAAACCACCCTCGGCGGGAGGCGGCCCCTCGGCATCCCATTCGATCAGGCAGGTCGCCACACCTGAGGCGACAACGAGCAGGCTCCAGCCTTGATCCTGGTCGGCATGGACCAGGCGCGCCGGGCCGGCAGCCGCTTCCACAAACACGTCGAGCACCGTTTGGGTTTCGTGCACGCCGTCGGTCCAGGAAAAGCTGGTCAGCAGATGGCCGTCGGCGATGACGGCAGGCTGTATGCGGAAATAGGGGAAAGTCCGAAGCGACTTGGTCTTGTCGTACTTCCCGGCGATCTCGATGATCCGGCGGTAGTGGGCGACCAGCGCGTCCTCGTGGCCGAGCAGTTCCTCCGTGGTTACCCGGTCAGCGAACCGACACGCCAGACCGACAGGCGGCAACCGGACGTTCGCCGTTTCCCACTCCACTGAACTCATGCCGTTTTCCGGGCCGACGTAGAAGCTCGGCTCAACCCCGAACACCGCATCGCACACGAAGGAAGGGACCGTCCGGGCCTGCGTAATCCATGTCCCATCTTCGTCGGTCGGCACTGGACAGACCCGGTTCGTGGTGTCGGCATATAAAGCAAGTCCCTGCTTTCCGGGCGAGACGGCGAGGCTGCTGGCGAAGGACAGCATCTTCGCAAGGCGACGGTGCATGCAGTGGCTTCGAGGCTGTGTTCCCGTATCCTAGGTCAGATCCGTCTCAGCGGCCACACAGCCGGGTTTGCCGGGCCACGACAACCCTGCTGCCTATGGAGTGTTGGCTGACCGAAGAGAACTCGAACAGGGAGTGGCGTCGACCCGTGTCTTGGCATACTGACCTGATCTACCGCAGCCAGAACGGCGATACCTGGCACCTGCTGCGTGAAGCGCCAAGTGCGCGCATCCTGGTCAGGCACGCGGCGAACGCGTCGTCCGGCGGGCAGGTCACGGATCTACCAGTGGAGGAGTTCCTGTCCATCAATGGTCCTGGGCCGGAACACCAAGCGTTGCGGGCGCTGCTGTCGAGGCTCGCGCGGTCCGGTTAGCCAGGGGCAGAGCAGCGGGTTCATGTGGCTGAGACACTCGCCAACAGTTACAGCAACCGGCACACGTCCGCTTTTCCCAAGCAGGCTCTTCGAACCGGTCAGTCCGTTATCGGCTGAGCCTGGCCAGATCCGGCTGGAGTACCATTCTGCTCGGTAAGGCCCACGAGGTTCATGCGCCCTACCCCCTTCCGAGAGAATACTGCTCGCCTTGCACCAACCACCTTCAACAACACGGCGGTGATACTCACTTCGGCTCCTCTGTCGAACGGCATCTATCCATCATTCCACCGCAGCCTCAGCAGGTCGGCCGGACAGGCCTCGGTGCCGGGCGATGGTTCGTGACAACGGGCTACATTGAAAACCTAGCAGCCGGATGCATTCACAACGCCAGCCACGCGATTGGCCCTGACTTGCTGGGCTCAGGCCCTCAGCCTCCGCGGGATTTGTTGCCCTGATAACTGCTTTGCAGCGACTTTCAGGGCAATGGATCGCCATTGACGCCAGAGGTCAGCGTTCGTCCGGTGTGTCCTGCTTCAGCAGCAGCCTTTGGGATTGCAGCAGTGCTGCACCCTCTTGCAGCGCGCGCCGGTAACCGGCCTCGTCATCGTAGCGTTCGGCAATTGAACGACGGGAATCGTTCTTCGTGCGCCGCTCCGCTTCCGTAGCGGCAAAGGGCAGCATCGTCCCCTGTAACGGGTAAAGCGCGGTCGGGCCGTAGCCCGGCGCACGCGGGTTCCAACCGGTGAACGTGGCGCGTGGCACCAGCACCGGTAGCTGATGGATGCCGGCAATGGCTATCCCATCGCTGTCGAGGCGGGGAACGAACACCGGATAGCGGCCGATCTCGCGCGGCGGCAGCACGGACTGGTCGGAAAAGGCCGCCGGTGTGTAGATCCCCGTGTAAGGCAGCCCCGGGATCGGACCGGGCAGCGCATCTGCAGCCGGCACGAGCGTGCCCTGCGAGCGCATCGGCACGCGGCTGGACGGGGGTAGCCGGCTCTCGCCGATCCATCGCTCCATGTCGACGAACAACGCCCGCATCGTCGGACCGTTGTGCAACGGGTTGGTCGGCAGAGCCGCCGCGGCGATCTGGCGGGACGTACCGCCTGGCGACTCGAAGTGCGTGGTCCCGGTCAGCATGTAAGCGCGTACATTGGACGGCAGGTCGATCGGCGTGCCGCGTGTGTCCGTCACCAGCAGCGAGGCCCGCGAGGCCCACCACTCGTGCTCGCTGTCGGTTTGCATGACGAACGGGCAACTGTCCGAAAGCTGGCAGCGCAGCAGCAAGCCATCACGCCGGCCCGAGAGCGGGTCGTCAAGCACCCCATAGGTGAAGGGGAACTCGTCGGCTTGCCAGGCCGGGTCCTGCGGGTGGCGCGCGTTGCGACCGGGTTGACCGAAACGGACGTTGGTCGCCATCCGCCGTGCGCCGCCGACATGCGGCATCATGCCCTCGAAGACGATCCGTCCCGCCGTGTCCTGATTGAAGCCAAGATACAGGTAGTCGCGCACGAAGCGGCCGGATTGCGAGACGCCGAACAGGATCGCCCGAGCAACAGGAGACCGACCCTGTGCCGCCAGCGGGTTCGCCTGGCCGACCTCGCGGCGCAGGAAGCTGGCGACGTCGCGGGTCATCGCAAAGCCCATCCCGAGCACCACCGGGTCGCGGGCCGTGTAGGTCAGCTCGTAGAGCGCGCCGGCGTCGAAGCCCGCGGCAGGTCGCGTGATCTCCACACGCGCGTCATCGAGGGCCCGGGCCGACAGCCCGGTTGGCTGCTGCCGCGCGTCGGCCCAGGCAGCGCGGACCGAAACGTCCAGTGCCGCCGACGCCGCGAGCTTCCAAGCCGGCAACAACACGGCGGGGTTCGTGGTGTTGTCGAACACGAACTCCTCGCGGACCCGCCCGGTCACGCCGGAAAGAACCGGTGCCTGCATCGCGAGCTGCCCCGGAACCGACGGGATGTCGCCCTGCCAACCGACCCAGACCAGCGTGGTGCCACGGCCGTAAAGGAAGCCGTTACCCGCGTCTCCCGCTTGCTCGGCCCTGGTGGCACCCGGCTGAGGCGAGTCGTCGAACAGTTCCGGCGCGAGCTTGCGGCCGCGGTTCGGGACGTCCAGCAGCATGGTGCCGCTGGCAGCTGCCGGGTTGGCGGGAGCGAGGATGACCACGTCGGCCGTCGCCTCCACCTTGCCTTCGGCGTTGCGGAGTGCGGTGGCAAGGTCCGTGATGACGGCGTTGTGCGGATCGGCCGGGTCCAGCGCGACGGTGGCGCGGGCCGTGATCCGGTGATACGCACCCACGTCGCCGAAGTGGCGTCCGGCGAAGGCCGGCACATCCTCGGTCACCTCGAAACGCGAAACCTGCGCGAGTGCAGGCGACGCTCCCGCCGCAAGCGCCAAGATCAGGGCCATTCGGCGCATATGGTTCCTCCCAGCAAACGCCAGGACGCTACAGTCTGTCTCGGACCAAGACCATAGACGCGGCAGTCAGCTGAAAGGCTTATCGGCCTTCCGACGGAGCCCACAAACTCATGGATTTTCCAGGCCGGTTGTACTCCCAGCATCGGTAGCCCCGTCGTGCGGGCGCTGCACGGCACCAGCATGCGCGATGGCGACTGCCCTGTAACCAACTACGCCGTCACCGCCCCTTGATGGCCTGGGAAGGCAGCCTGGCGCGATGTAGTGCGGGTCACGAGACTGGCCTGCGCGCCATGACAGAAAGTAGCGGCGGGTTCTTCATCAAGCTCCTGCGGTGGCAGCGGGGAGCGTAACTGGAGGGCTAAAAGCTGTTCCATGAAATATATCCTTTTATGCCCATAAAGGACGTGCCATGCCGTTCCTGTGAAGCTGT
>CAXTDP010000490.1:0-4800 GCA_964242295.1 uncultured Acetobacteraceae bacterium
CGGCGCGGCGTGCGCGTGCGCGGGGCGATGGTGCAGATGGGCGCCCAAGTGGTGGACCGTGCGCGCTGGGATTGGGACGCCGTGGACCAGAATCCCCTGTTCTGCCCGGACCCGATCACGGCGGCGGCATGGGAGGCGGAGCTGGCGGAGATACGCAAGGCCGGGTCCAGCGTCGGCGCTGTTGTCGAAATTGTGGCGGAGGGCGTGCCACCGGGCCTCGGCGCACCCATCTATGCAAAGCTGGATGCCGAGATCGCGGCGGCGCTGATGGGGATCAATGCGGTGAAGGGTGTGGAGATCGGCGACGGGTTTGCTGCTGCCGCCCTGCGCGGCGAGGGCAATGCGGACGAGATGCGAATGCAGGGCGGGGTGATTGCGTTCGGCTCCAACCACGCCGGCGGCGTACTGGGCGGCATCAGCACCGGGCAGCCGGTGGTGGCGCGGTTTGCGGTGAAGCCGACCAGTTCCATCCTGGTGGCGCGGCAGTCGGTGGACCGGTCGGGACGGGATGTGGACGTCGTTACCCGCGGCCGGCACGATCCGTGCGTCGGCATACGGGCGGTTCCGGTTGGCGAGGCGATGGTGGCCTGCGTCCTGGCCGATCACCTGCTGCGGCATCGCGCCCAGGTGCCCGACCGTTCCGTGGTGCCGCGCAACTGAGCGCCCTGCCCCCCACGTCGCTGTTGCCGCCGGCTGAGAAGGATGACACCTTCCCAGCTTCAATGCAGCCGTTTGCCGAACCCCTCGACAAGGCCGCCCTCGATGCGTTCATCGGGTGCGTCGGCGCGCGCCAATGGCGCGAGCGGATCGAGGCGCTGCGCGGCCGAACGGCGCCGGGCACCCGGACCGGGCGGCAGGCGCAGCAACGCCACTGCATCGAGCTTGCGGTGGACCGGCTGCGCCGGACCACTCCGAACCGCCCGCTCAGCATGGCGGAGCGCTGGATCGCCACTCATGCCACCGCCGCCGTGACCCTGTTCGAGGGCCTGACCAACGCCGGGCGGCTACGCTTCTGCGCACTGCTGCGCTCAGCTCTGGTGGACGGGGAGTGCCTGGTGCCGACCTTCCACCTGCTGCGGACGGCGGCGCTGCAGCGGCACCGCGGCTTCGATGTTTCGTTTGCCGGGCTGGAGGATGCGGCGCCGTTCGACCTGCTGATCCATCGCGACGGGATCGAGGCGGAGGTGGCTTGCGACACCGTGTCTGCCGAAAACGGGCGAGGCGTTCACCGGGGCGCTTGGTTCAGCCTGGTGGACCGCATGGACCCGGAGCTGCAGACCTGGCTGCGCGCCCATCCCGGCCGTTACCTGCTCAAGATGACGCTGCCCCAGGGGCTGCGCGGGTCGGATGAGGAGGGCGGCGACCTGCTCGGGCGCCTGCATGACCGCATCACCGCCATGCTGAAGCAGGCACGGCGCAGCGACGGGGACGAGGCCGCGATGCTGCGGCTGGACCCGCTGATGCTGGCAGCCGCGCAGGCCGACGAGTTGGGCTTGATGCCCCGGCTGCGCCAGGAATTCGGGCCGGAGGCTCATTTGGCTGTGACCGCGGCCGGCGGTGGAGTGTTCGTGATGGCCGCGCGGGCTGGGCAGCAGAACGAGGTCGCGGTCGCCGTCCGCCGCCGGATGGCCGCGGTCGCTCCGGCCCGCCTGACCGGCACCCGCCCCGGCATCCTTGCCATGTTCGTCGAGGACACCGACCGTGGCGAGTGGCGCCTGCTGCGGGAGCGGCTGGAGCTGGAAGGGGAGGCCCGCCAGTTCATGACCACTCCCGAGGCGCGCAGCGTCGTCGCCGTGACCTGCGCCAGCCGGTTGGAGCTGTTCGGCCTGCCGGAGCCGGACGCCGCGCCGCACGGCGAGCTGCGTTTCCGCAACCCGGCGCATCCCGCGGCGAAGGCGGCGGCCCTAGCGCCGGCGGTCCTGTCGTTGATGTGACTTAGGTTATTGCGGAACCGTCACGCTAATGCCACGTTTGTTCCCACCAATGTGCCAGCCTCAAGTGGAAGCAATCATGTCCAATGCTGACCTCAACGACAAGCTGGATGAGCTGGACCGCATCTTGAACGATCCGGAGGTGCCGATGGAGCCGGCGCGGGTTTGGTCGCTGCTGGCGGAAATCGCCGGGCAGGAAGGCACGGAGTAGCAACGGTCGCCTGCCTGGAGCGGCGGAGCACTCGGCGGGAGATCAGGGCGAAGCCGGTGGAAACGCTACTTTAGAAGCGCCGCGATTAGAAACTCCTTGTTGCCTTCCGGCCCGGTGATCGGGCTGTCGGCGATCCCCAGCACCGTCCAGCCCGGCAGCCCCGCCCACCAGTCCCGCACCTGGGCGCACACGGCACGATGGACGCCGCCGTCCCGCACCACACCGCCCTTGCCGACCTGGTTTGGGCCGGCCTCGAACTGCGGCTTTATCAACGCCACCGCCCAGGCCCCAGGGACGCACAGGGCCAGTGGCGCCGGCAGCAAGGTTTGCAGGCCAATAAAGCTGGCGTCGCAGACCAGGGCCTGCACCGGGTCCGGTACCTGCTCCGCAGTCAGGTAGCGGGCGTTGATCCGTTCGTGCACGACCACGCGCGGGTCGGTCCGCAGCGACCAGGCGAGCTGGCCGTGGCCGACGTCCACCGCGTGGACCCGGGCGGCGCCGTGGTGCAGCAGGACATTGGTGAAGCCGCCGGTCGAGGCGCCGACGTCCAGGCACGTCAGGCCCTCCGGCTGCAATCCGAATGCCTGCACGGCATGGTCGAGCTTCAGGCCGCCGCGCGACACCCAGGGGTGGTCCTGGCCGCGCACCTCCAGCGCCGCGTCTTCGGGCATAGCGTCGCCGGCCTTGGCCACCCGGCGGTCCCCGGACCACACCTTGCCTGCCAGGATCAACGCCTGGGCGCGGGTGCGGCTTTCGACCAGGCCACGGTCAACCAGGAGCTGGTCAGCGCGCCGTTTGGGCATGGGGGTTGCTGGTGGGGAGTGGCGTGGAGTTTTCTTGGGTGATGCTGGGTTTTAGCGGCGCGGTCTGTACGCTGTGCCGCAAGCAAGACTCCCTCACCCCGGCCCGCTCCCGGAGGGAGAGGGAGACGGAAGCCTCAACTTTGCCTGGCGACGACATAGGCTGCCAGGGCGCGGAGCCGGTCGGCGCTCTCGCCGAAAGCCGCGAGGTGGCTGGCTGCCTGGGCTGCCAGCGCTTCCGCCTGGACCCGTGCCCGGTCCACGCCGAGCAGCGCCACCAGGGTCGCCTTGCCTGCAGCCTCGTCCTTGCCGGCGGTCTTGCCGATGCCCTCGGTGGTGCCCACCGCGTCCAGCACGTCGTCGGCAATCTGGAACGCGGCGCCGAGGTCGCGGCCGTATGCCGCGATGTGGGCTCGCAGCGGCGGCGCGGCACGGCCGAGGATCGCGCCGGCCTCCGCGCTGTATTGGATCAAGCGGCCGGTTTTCAGGGCCTGCAGGCGCCCGACCTCGGCCGCCGTCAGCACCTGGCCCTCCGTTGCCATATCTATCATCTGGCCGCCGGCCATGCCGCGCGCGCCGGCTGCCGTGCCCAGCGCCGCCACCAGCTCGCACCGGGCCAGCGGGTCGGAGTGGGTGTCCGAATCGGCCAGCAGCTCGAAGGCCAAGGCCTGCAGCGCATCGCCGGCCAGGATCGCCGTCGCCTCGTCGAACTTCTTGTGGGTGCTGGGCTGTCCCCGCCGCACGTCGTCGTCGTCCATCGCCGGCAGGTCGTCGTGCACGAGGCTGTAGGCGTGCAGCATCTCCACCGATGCCGCCACCCGCGCCGCGCAGGCCTCGGCGACGCCGAACAAGGACGACACCTCCATCACCAGGAAGCCGCGCAGACGCTTGCCGCCGCTCAGGGTCGCGTAGCGCATGGCATGCAGCAGCCTCGCCTCGTGACCCTCGGGCAGCGGCAGCAGGGTGTCCAGCGCCGCCTCCACCGCCGCGGCGTGCCCGGCCAGGGCCGCATGTATGTCGGCGCGTTCGAGGATGTCGGCCATCAGCCCTCCGCTTTCAGGCCCAAGGTGTTGTCCGCCCGCTCCACGATGACGCGGACGCGGTCGTCGGCCTCGCGCAGCTTGTCCTCGCAGTGCTTGCGCAGCAGGGCGCCGCGCTCATAGGCGGTGATGGCCTGCTCCAGCTTCAACTGGCCCTTTTCCAGGTCGCGCACGATGACCTCCAACTGGGCCAGCGCGTCCTCGAATGAGAGGCCGGTGATGTCGTCCGCCATAGTGAAGTCCTGTTGCAGGGTGTGTTGGCCGCCCCTATTGCCGCATCAGCCGGCGGACGTGCAAGGCGGCCGACGCCGCGAGCGCTCGCAGGTCGTAGCCGCCCTCCAGGATGGACACGAGCCTGCCGCCGCAGTGCTCGTCCGCCACGGCCAGGAGCTGATCGGTCATCCAGCCGAAGTCCTCGGTTTCCAGCCGCAGGTCGGCCAGCGGGTCGGCCCGGTGCGCGTCGAACCCGGCGGAGACGATCAGTAGCTCCGGCGCGAAATCCCGCAGCGCCGGCAGGCCCTCGCGCTCCCACGCCGCACGGAAGCCCGGCCCGGCGGTGCCCGGCGGCAGCGGCAGGTTCAGCACGTTGCCGGCGACTCCGCGCTCGTCCGCGTCGCCGGTGCCGGGGTAGCAGGGCGACTGGTGGCTGCTGACATACATCAGGTCGGGATCGCGCTCGAAGATGTCCTGGGTGCCGTTGCCGTGGTGCACGTCGAAGTCCACCACCGCCACCCGGCGCAGGCCCCAGCGCGCCCGGGCGTGCAGCGCGGCGACGGCAGCGCCGTTGAACAGGCAGAACCCCATCGGCCGCGCCCGTT
>CAXTDP010000491.1:0-4792 GCA_964242295.1 uncultured Acetobacteraceae bacterium
CGTGGGCTGCTCCCTTTCCCTTCGGGAGAGGGTCGGGGTGAGGGAAGCCAAGCAGCACAATCCGAAGTAATGCTAGGACTGATCGCACTCCACTCAGCACAACCAGCTCTTGCGGCCTTTCCCTCACCCCAACCCTCTCCCGGAGGGAGAGGGAGCAGGAAGCTAGGTTGGTCCAGTCGCGGATGGCCTGCTGGGCGACGCCGCCCTGCCGCGGCAGGGCGGTCCTCTGCCCTGCACGGCTCCCGCATCAAGCCGCCACGAACTCGTTCCATTTCTGGACCATGTAGCGATCCTGGTCCATCACCGAGTTCCAGCACGCCACCTTGCTCATCCGCTCCTGGAACGAGCCGCCGTCCCGCTTGGCACCGGCCTTGTCGATCACCTTGCCGTCGGGGCTGACGATGTCGGCGGTTGCGGCCTTGCCCTCCATCCAGTAGCCCCACTCGTCCGCGCTCATGTTCTGCTTGGCGGTGTCCAGCACGGCGCTGTAGTAGCCCTGGCGATTGAGGTATGCGCCCACCCAGCCCGACAGATACCAGTTGATGTATTCATAGGCCGCATCCAGCTCCAGCCCGCTCAGGTGCTTGGCGATGCCCAGGCCGCCGCCCCAGCCGCGGTAGCCCTCGGTCAGCGGCTGGTAGGTGCAGGCGATGCCGCGGGACCGCACCGCGGTGACGGCGGGGGACCACATGGATTGTATGACGACCTCGCCGGCCGCCATCATGTTCACGCTCTCGTCGAAGCTTTTCCAGAAGGCGCGGAACTGCCCGGCGCGCTTGGTCTCGATCAGGAAGGCGATGGTCTTGTCGATCTCCTCCTTGGTCATGTTGCCCTTGTCGGCGTATTTCATCTGGCCCAGGCTTTCCATGACCATGGCCGCATCCATGATGCCGATGCCGGGGATGTTGAGGATGCTGGCGCGGCCCTTGAACGCCGGGTCCACCAGGTCCTTCCACTGCGTGATCGGGCGGCCCACCAGGTCCGGGCGTATGCCCAGCGTGTCGGCGTTGTAGATGGTGGGGATCAGCGTCATCCAGCCGCTGGGCGTTTGGGTGAACTTGGTGGACCCGGCGCCCTCCACGAACCCCACGGTATGCGGCGCCGACCCCTGGCCCACGGTGCTGGTGGGCGTCAGCTTGCCGGTGGTGAAGATCGGGACGATGTTGTCGTACTGCTTGATCCGCTTCACGTCCATCGCCTGCAAGACGCCGGTGGGGAAGATCTTCTTGCACAGGAAGTACTCGATGTCGGCCACGTCGTAGCTGCGCGGCTGCGTCACCGCCTTTTGTGCCACGGCGTCGGTGTCCAGCGCGGTCATCTGCAGGGTGAAGCCCAGGTCCTGCTTCACCTTCTCCGCGATCGGGTTCAGCGCCGACACACCGGTGCCGAACTGGCGCAGGGTGACGTTCTTAATGTTCTGCGCCCAGATCGTCGGGAACCCCGTCGGGAATGCGGCGGCCGTGCCGGCAGCGGCGGAGGCAGCTTTCAGCAGGCGGCGGCGGGTCGTGCTCATGGCAGGGCGCTCCTTCTCTGGGATTTTGGTTTTAGAGTTCAGGCGATGGCATGGGCGTCGCAGGCAGACCAGCCTAGCGCGGCCCGGTCGCCGATTGCGATGGGTGCTGCATGAAACTCGGCATCGGGCACGAGGGCCACGGCCTCGTCCGCATCGCCCAGCCGGACCACGACGCGCACGGCCGCGCCCTGATACTCGACGGCGAGGACCGGGCCGGTGACATGGCCGCCGTCGTTGGGCTGCCCACCGATGCGGCACTTGTCGGCGCGCACCGCCACCGCGCCGTGCGGGCCGGGCAGCACGTTGTGGCCGCCGATGAACCGGGCGACGAAGGCGGTGGCCGGACGCTCGAACACCTCGCGCGGCGGTGCGGCCTGCACGATGCGCCCGGCCTCCATCACCACCATCACGTCCGACAGCGCCATCGCCTCCTCCTGGCTGTGGGTCACGTGGACGAAGGTCATGCCAAGGTCGCGCTGCAGCCGCTTCAGCTCCTCCCGCATGCGGATGCGAAGCTCGGGGTCGAGCGCCGACAGCGGCTCGTCCAGCAGCAGCACCCGCGGGTTGGTCATCAGCGCCCGGGCCAGCGCCACCCGCTGCTGCTGCCCGCCGCTGAGCTGGGCCGGCAGGCGGCCGGCATAGCGTTCCATCTGCACCCGCGCCAGCATCTCGGCGGCCCGAGTCCGCCGGGCCGCCTTCGCCTCGCCGCGCAGCTTCAGGCTGAAGGCGACGTTGTCCAGGCAGGTCAGATGCGGGAACAGGGCGTAGCTTTGGAACATCATCGCCGTGCCCCGGCGGCCCGGCGGCGCCGTCGTCACATCCTCGGCGCCGACCCGGACCGTGCCGCCGGTCGCGGTCTCGTGCCCGGCGATGATCCGCAGCGTCGTGGTCTTGCCGCAGCCGGACGGGCCGAGCAGGCAGCAGTAGGCGCCCGCCGCCACGCGCAGCGAAACGCCGTCCACCGCCACGGCGGCGCCGTAGCGCTTGGTGATGCCGATCAGCTCGACAGTGCCGGGGTCAATCATCAAGCAGCGACCAAGCAAGTCATGTGCCGCCCGTCCAGGTGGTAGCTCGGCATCCGTTGCGTGCCGAAGCGGTCATAGACTGCATCACGGGCCTTCCTGGCGCGGCTGGCGCATGTGCAGCCTACACCAGCCCGATCCCGATTGATGATGCCGATGGCCTGCCATATGGTCTCTTGGACGCGCGAGCGTCCCGGGCCGCTGCGCCGGGACAGCATGGGAAGGAAATGCGATGCTGCGACTGCCGGTTGCCCTGCTGACCGCCACCCTGTCTTTGGGCACGATATCCCTGGGCACCGCGCGTGCGGCCGAGATCACCCCCGCCGTCGTGTTCGACATGGGCGGCAAGTTCGACAAGTCGTTCAACGAGAGCGTCCATGACGGAGCCGAAGCGTTCACCAAGGCGACCGGCATCGCCGTCAGCGAGTTCGAGGTGCTGAACGCCACCCAGCGCGAGCAGGCGCTGCGCAACTACGCCCGCCGCGGCCAGGACCCGATCATCGCCGTCGGCTTCGGCCATGCCACGGCGGTCAAGGCCGTCGCCGCCGACTTCCCGGCGCTGCACTTCGTCATCATGGACGCCGTGGTGGATGCCCCGAACGTCCAGTCCATCGTGTTCCGGGAGGAGCAGGGCAGCTACCTTGCCGGGATGCTCGCGGCGCTGCGCAGCGGAACCGGCAAGATCGGCTTCGTCGGCGGCATGGACGTGCCGCTGATCCGCAAGTTCGCCTGCGGCTACGTGCAGGGCGCCCGCGCCGCCAACTCGAAGGTGGAGGTGCTGCAGAACATGACCGGCTCCACCCCTGCGGCCTGGGCGGACCCGGTGCGCGGAGCGGAGCTGGCGCGCTCGCAGATCGAGCGCGGGGCGGATGTGGTGTTCCATGCCGCGGGCGCCACCGGGGTGGGCGTGCTGCAGGCAGCGGCGGATGCCGGGAAGTACGGCATCGGCGTGGACAGCAACCAGAACGCGCTGCACCCGGGCCGGGTGCTGACCAGCATGGTCAAGGAGTTGGACGTGGCGACCAAGACGACGCTGGACGCCGCCCGCGCCGGCACCTGGCATCCCGGCACGCTCGTGCTCGGCTTGCCGGAGAACGGCGTCGGGCTGGCGTTCGACAGCAACAACGCCCAGGCGGTGACGGCCGACATGCGGAGCAAGGTGGACGCGGCGCGTGCCGACATCGTCGCCGGGCGCGTGACCGTGCACGACTACACCAGCGACAACGCCTGCCCGAACTAGAGGCGTGACACCAACGGCCCAGTTGGATGATCGCTCCGGGTGGAGGCCGAACGTCTGGACGACGCTTCCCGGCCCCATCGGCAAGAAACCGGCGGGACGGGGGGCGGTGACGGTCCTCATCAGGGCGGTATCAATGGCGGATGCCAGCCTGCTCGCCCTGTTGAACCGTGATGTGCAGCGGCTGCACGCCGCGTTGGAGCCGGGCGTCTTCAAGCCACATGCCGACGACGAGGAGGTTGCTGCATTCTTCGCCGCAAGGCTTGCACTGCCGGAACACCACATGCGGATCGCCGAAGCAGCGGAGGGACCGAAGGGTTATATCTGGTTTGAAGTGCAGAAGCGTCCAGAAACGCCTCTGAAGCTGGCACAGAAGCGCATCTATATCCATCACCTGTCGGTCCAGTCGGACGCCCGCCGTCAAGGCATTGCCTCCGCGTTGCTGAACCATGTCACTGAGGAGGCAGCGGTGCGCGGCATCGCCAACGTCGCACTCGACACATGGGCCGCGAATGTATCGGCTCGAAGCTTCTTTTCTGCTCGCGGCTTTGAGCCGTTCAATCTCTCACTCGGCAGGCGGCTGCCGTAGGACTGCCTTGCATCGAATGCAGCCGGACGACAAGGCCATTGGAATGACGCCGGACACCGTCTCCGCGCCTGCTCCAGTGCCGGCCATCGAGCTGCGCGGGATCGGCAAGCGGTTCGGCGCCGTCCACGCCAACCGCGGCGTGAACCTGCAGGTGCAGCCCGGCAGCATCCACGGCATCGTCGGCGAGAACGGCGCCGGCAAGTCCACCCTGATGGCGATCCTGCACGGCTACCACCAGGCCGACGCCGGCACGATCCTGGTGAACGGGCAGCCCGTAACGATCCGCGACAGCCGCGACGCGATCCGCCTGGGCATCGGCATGGTTTATCAGCACTTCATGCTGGTGAACGGCTTCACGGTGCTGGAGAACGTGATGCTCGGCGCCGAGGGCGGGCGCAGGCTCGCGGCCGGCGCGGCGCAGGCGCGTGCCG
>CAXTDP010000492.1:0-4789 GCA_964242295.1 uncultured Acetobacteraceae bacterium
CCGGTTCTCGGCCGCGCGCTTGCCCTCCGGCCGGGACCGCCAGGCGTCGAACCAAGGGGTTCGCCGGACATAGTAGCCAAACGGCGAAACCTGCAATACGCCGCACATCACCAGCACCGGCCAGACCGTGCGGTGGTCCTCGATGAAGCGGAACCTCATCGTAAAGGGACCGCGAAGATAGCAGTCCTCTTTTCCAAGATGTCGCGCTCCATGCGCAGCCGCTCGTTCTCGCGCCGCAGCCGCGCGATGTCGGCCGCCTGGTCGGCTGTCGCGACTGGCAGCAGCTCTAGCAAGGGCGCCGGCGCTTGCCGTGCCGGGGCCGCTCCCACCGGGTGCCCGTATCACCGGACCCACCGAGACAACAGCGTATGATGAATGCCCACCTCGGCCGCCACCGACGAGGCTGTTCGGCCCGTGCTGACCACAAGGTCAACCACCTGGCGATTGTAGTCTTCCGTGTAGGACCACAGCCGTGACGTGTGCGAACTCGTCGTCTGCTGATCCAGCAAACACCTCCAACGCAAATCTTGCCTCGGGATGTCCACCAAAGCGACGGAGGTTCACGTCCAACTGAACGTCCGCATTCCACACGTGAAGTCCGGATCAGGCACGCCGCAAACCATCACTCTTGCGAGAATACCATCCGTGCATCCGACGTCTCCGCAAGGGAATCACGAAATATGGCTGGTCAGGGATGGTTCGAATATAAATTCGGCACGAGCACGCGACAACCTGAAACCCCACTTCTACCTTTGCAATGCATGTTTGTGATCTTCGGCGCCGCCGGCGACCTCACAACGCGTCCTTTGGTTTCCACGCTGTACACTCTGGCCGGTAACAAGCTCTCCCCCGATGGCTTCAAAGTCATCGGCGTCGATCGTAGCGCACACGGTGACGACGATAGGCGGCGCTCGATTACCGAGACAATGCAGTCGTTCAGCCGCAACAGGTCGTCGGAGTCTCACATCCCCGAGTTGGACGGGGTCGCGTTGTATCGGCTGGATGAACGGATGCAGGCGTCGTCAGGTTGGCGGACTCGGTTGTCCGATGGTACCGTGCCCGGCATGACGACGGTACCCAACCCTTACCGCAGCGTCCGCTTCCCGGCCGAGGTGATCGAGCACGCAGTACGGCTATATCACTGCTTCAGCCACCGCTTGCGCGACGTCGAGACCATTCACAAGGTCCGCGGCGTGGTGGCGTCTTGCGAGAGCATCCGAGAGTGGGGATTGAGGTTCGGTCGGCTGTTTGCCAGCAAGCTGAAGCGGCGCAGGCCGAGACCGGGGGGCAAGTCGCATTTCAATGCGGTGTTCCTCGGCATCCGGAGCAACCTACACTACCTTTGGCGCGCAGTGGACCAGCATGGAAACGTGCTCAAGGTTCTGGTACAGGGACCGCGTACCGCCGGCGCGACCAAGCGCTTCGTCCGCACGCCGCTCAAAGGCCTGCAAGACGTCGCGCGTGTGCTCGTGACCGACAAGCTCAGGTGCTACGCCGCGGCGAAGCAAGAGGTCCTGCCTGGTGTCGAGCACCGGCACAGCCGATACCTGAACAACAGGTTCCCTCAGCCCGCTTCGCGGGCTGTCCCTCCGGGGGATCACTTCGCGACGGTGTCACACCAGCCGACACGGCGAGGAGAGCGGCAGATGCAGCGGTTCAAGCCAGCCCGCCACGCGCGACGCTTACTGTCCGCTCACAGTCAAATCTACAACCAATTTACGCTCCGGCGCCGCTTGATCGCCGACCAGTGTCGTGCCGCCCGCGACGCCGCCTTCCGCACTTGGCACGAATTGGTCGGGCTCGCGGCAATGGCGTGAAGCATGATCCCCCGCCAGCCCTCGGCAATGCCTCAACCATCAAGCTGACAACGCCGCTCTAAGGCATATTGCAGATTCGAGCCCGTCCGCAAACTTCAGGAGGGAGTGCCTTGGCTTACGAAATCACCGTCGGCCCTCCCCAATTGACCATCAACGCAGGCGAGTGCGTGCTGGTCACCGATACCGATGGCCAGGTGCGCCAGCCAAGCGATTGCGGGCTGTTCTACCGCGACACGCGCCTCATCAGCGATTGGACCATCGAGGTCAATGGCCGGCCCTGGCAGCTTCTCAGCTCGGCAGCGACAAGCCACTTCGCAGTCCAGATCGTGCTGGCAAACCCGGCGCTGCCGTCTGATGGGGCCGAGTTGCCGCCGCGCAGCATCAGCCTCACCGTATCGCGCATCCTGGGCCTTGGCGGCTTGCGCGAAACCTTGGTGCTGCGCAACCACAACCGGATCGCGGTGCGCCTGTCGCTCACCGTCCAGCTCCGTTGCGACTTCGCCGACATCTTCGACGTGAAGTCGCGCCGGATCGTGTCACGCGGCAACACCGTCAGCCATTGGTGCGCCGATGAGGGCCGGCTGGAAACGGTCCACACCAACGGCCGCTTCCGCCGTGGCGCCTCGGTCTGCCCGGCGGATGGTTCGCCCCGGCCGGAGCTGCGCGACGGCGCACTGAGCTTCATGGCCGAACTGGCTCCCCAGGGCGCCTGGTCGGCGGAGTTGATGTATCAGGCCATTGACGGAGAGGAGCGGCTGAGAGCCCCGCGCGCGTCCTTCGCCGGACAGGATGACTCCGAGCTGGCCCGTACCCTGGAATGCTGGCGCTCGCAGGCCATCCGGCTGCACACCCCTTATGCCCCGCTGCAAAGCCTGTACGACCGCTCAGTGGATGACCTGGCGGCTCTTCGCCTGCCGTTGGAGGGCACGGATGCCACGCGTTTCGTGCCGGCCGCCGGCATTCCCTGGTTTGCCGCCTTGTTCGGGCGGGACAGCCTGATCACCGCCCTGCAGACAATGGCCGTCTATCCCGCCTTCGCACAAGGCGCGCTGGAAATCCTGGCGCTGCACCAGGCGGACGACACGGACGAGTCGCGGGACATGCAGCCCGGCAAGATGCCGCACGAGCTGAGACGGGGCGAGCTGTCCGAACTCGGTCTTGGACCCTACCGGCCGTATTACGGCAGTGCCGACGCGACCTTGCTGTATCCCGTGCTGCTGCATGACGCTTGGCGCTTCACCGGGGACAAGGGGCTGCTTGAAAAGCACCTTGCAACGGCCGAGCGCTGCCTGGAGTGGATGGACCGTTACGGCGACCTGGACGGCGACGGCTTCCAGGAATACCAGCGCAAGGCGGAAGGAGGCGCCGAGAACCAGGGCTGGAAGGACGCGGGCAACGGCATCCTGGATACCGACGGCGAGGATGTCCCGGCGCCGAAGGCCACCTGCGAGCTGCAGGGCTACGCCTATCAAGCATTGCTCGGCATGGCCGAGATCTTCGAGGCTCTTGGCCGGCCGGAGCGAGCGGCCGATCTCTGCGGCAAGGCGGGCGTCCTTTATGACCGCTTCAACGCCGCGTTCTGGGACGAGGAGCAGCAGTTCTACGCCCTGTGCCTGGACCCATTGAAGCGCCGGGTCATGAGCGTGGCCTCCAACCCCGGCCACCTTCTGTGGTCGGGCATCGTCCCGCCGGAACGGGCGCGGCTGGTTGTCCGTCGCCTGCTGGCGCCGGACATGTGGAGCGGCTGGGGCATACGCACGCTGTCGTCCGCCCACCCGGCTTATAATCCGCTCGACTACCAGCTCGGCGCGGTGTGGCCGCATGACAACGGCCTGATCGCACTCGGCTTCAAGCGTTACGGCTTCCATGCCGAGGCGGCGCAGGTCGCCAAGGGCCTCATTGACGCGGGATGCCGCTTTCTGCTGAGCCGCCTGCCTGAGGTGTTCGCCGGCATCAGCCGGGAGGACTCGCCCTTTCCGGTCCAATACCTCGGAGCGAACGTGCCGCAGGCGTGGGCGGCCGGGTCGGTGTTCTGCTTCGTCCGCGGGCTGATCGGCGCGAACGTCGATGTTGACGACCGCATCCTATACGTTGACCCGTTCCTGCCGGAGTGGCTTCCCGAGCTGCGTCTCGATGGCATCCTCTTTGGGACGCAGAGCGTAGGTGTGAGGGTCTGGCGCGAGCATGGACGAACCGAGGCCGAACTCACCAATGACAGCGATATCCAGCTGATGCGCGGGCCGTTCAGGGAGGCGTTCGGCCAGGCTGGGCGGCAGCCATGACTCATTCGTCCAGCGACGTGATGAAGCATGGAAGTAGTAGACTTCTGCTCCCCCATTTTGGACGTGCTGGCTGCATCAGGGCCGCCGGGCATGTCAGCGTGATGAGATCAGGCCTCCCTTGGATGCGCCGGGATGGCGGCATGGGCAACCCTTCATTGATCCGGCGCTACGGCGAACTCTGGCACAGGCGAAGGATTGGCGCTTGCTCGTGAACAATGACGGCACACCAATGAACTCCGCAAACGGGGACGGGACAACGCCTGCCCTGGGCCGATCCGGCGGCGCCGGCGCTTCCGCGGCTTTGCCTGGCTCGCGGGCGGACTGGGAGTTCCCCAGCCTCAGGTATTCGGTGCGTTTCCGGGATGCACAGGCGCGGGGCCGTGATGCCGCCAAGCGTGAGGGTGGTCAAGAGGCCAAAAAGGACGGCGGCAAGGACAGCAAGGGCTACGACGAGGGCGACGACAAGAAGGACGGCGACCCGGACCGCAAGAAGGATGACGGCAAAGGCGGGGACGACCAGGCGAAGGACGGCAAGAAGGACGGCGACGGCAAGGAAGGCAGCAAAAAGGACGGGGACGGCAAGGACGACGGCAAGGGGGGGAAGAAGCGCCGCTGGCCGGTCATCGTCCTGATCCTCGCCGTCGTGCTCGCGGTGATCGGCGGCGCCGTTTACTGGTACCTGACGCGCGA
>CAXTDP010000493.1:0-4786 GCA_964242295.1 uncultured Acetobacteraceae bacterium
GCAGCGAAAACTCACCCGAAACCAGGGTCGCTACTTCCGGCGCGGAGTACTAGGCGGAGACGTTCAGCGGACCGAAACCGCTGCAGTTGACCGCGTCCCGGCTGCGCAGCAGGGCGTGGTTATACTGTTTCGGCAGCACTTCGTATGGCGCGTTCTGCCCCAGGGCCAGGGCGGCGTAAAGCGGCCAGTGCGGATTGGCGATCATTGGGCGCCCCACCATCAGCAGGTCCACCTTCTCGTCGCGGATGATGCGGTCGGCATAGGCCGGGTCACCCACGTTCCAACTGACGGCAGTGGGAATGCCGGTCTCGGCGCGGATGCGCGTGGCGGTCGGCACCATGAAGCCGCGGTCGGTCCAGGGCACCTCGCTGCCGGCATCGGTGTTCATGCCCATGCTGATGTCCACCAGGTCCAGCCCGCGGTCCGCCATGGTCTTCACCAGCCAGATCGTGTCCTCGACGGAGTGGGTTTCCATGCCGTAGTCAATGGCGCCCACCCGCATCGTCAGCGGCAGGCGCTCCGGCCACACGGCGCGCACGGCGTCGAAGGACTCCACAAGAAAGCGTACGCGGTTCTCCAGGCTGCCGCCGTATTCGTCGTCGCGCGTGTTGGCGACCGGGGACAGGAAGCTGGCCCCCAGGAAGCCGTGGGCGTAGTGCATCTCCACCCACTCGAACCCGGCTTCCAGCGCCCGTTCCGCGCCCCGCGCGAAGTCGCCGACCAGGCGGGCAATGTCCTCCCTGGTCGCATACTTGGCGCCGCGGGGGAAGCGCTTGCCGCCATAGGGCGCGTCTGTGGGGCCGACGGCCTCCCAGACCTCCGGGTGGTCGTCGGGCAGTTGGATATAGCCCTCCCAGGGCGTGGTCATGCCGCCCTTGCGCCCGGTGTGGCCCAGTTGCACGCCGGGCACCGCACCCATCGACTTGATGAAGCCTGCCACCCGCTTGAGCATGGGAACCTGATTGTCCGACCAGATGCCGGCGCAGGTGGGCGTCATCCGCCCCTCCGGCGACACGGCCAACTGTTCCATCACCACTAGGCCGGCGCCTCCAGCGGCGCGGGCACCCAGGTGCATGAGGTGCCAGTCGGTCAGGATGCCGTCCTGGCCGTCGCAGGAATACATCGTCATCGGCGACACGGCGACGCGGTTGCGCAGCGTGATGTCCTTCAGGCGGAAGTCCGAGAACAGGTCGGGCATATCAGTATACCTCTGAGGCAGAAGGGACGGTGGGCGAACCCACGTGGCGGCAGGCGGTTAGGTGACCAGGGCCGAAGCGGCGTTTCGGCCGCACACACCGGCGTCGCCTTGGGGCAGGGCGCGCGGAAGCGGCAGCCGGAGGGCGGGTCGAGCGGAAAGGGCAGGTCGCCCCCAGTGGCGGCCGCGTGCGCCTGTGGGCGGCCCTCGTGCTGGGGACGGCCGCGAGCAGCGCCTTCGCGCAGGGATGCAGCGGGCCAGGCCGCAGGGCGGCGGCCGGCCCTACCTTCACGATGCGGCCCAGTTACATGACGGCTATCCGGTCGGCGACGTGGCGGCCGGCGCAAAGGTCGTGCGAGATGAGCAGGTAGGCCAGGCCGATCTCGTCCCGTAGCTCCGCCAGCAGGTTGAGCACTTGCGCCCGCACCGAAACGTCCAACACCGAGACCGGCTCGTCGCCGACCACCAGCTTGGGCGACGGGGCCAGCACCCGGGCAATGCCGATCCGCTGGCGCCGGCCGCCGAAGAACTCGTGCGGACGGGTCGAGCGCAGAAAGGAAATGAGGCGGTTCCGGGTGGGGCGGCGTGGTCAGCATGTCGCCACGCCCGGGTGGGGCCTCGGCCGCATGGGCAGCGGGCGGCGCCACACAAGCAGGATCAACCAAGGCACGCCGCATGATGCGGCAGATCATGGACACGAACGGCATACGGCCCCTGCGCCTTGCAGTTGCGTTGCCGTGCAGACTGGCTGCCCCAAGGCCGGCCCAGGCGGTGCCGGACCGTGTTTGTTGGATACGGTATACGGATGGGTGCCGGGCCCTGTCAATCGGCCCGGCCTGGGCACCAGCCGCATTCCATCTCGACAACAAGGGAAAAATTCGCATACCGTATGTGCAACGGGGCGATCCGAACCAGCCCCGGCCCTTGATGCCAGCCATCCGGCCTCGTGACCCTTCTTCGCGGAGCCTGACCATGACGACTCTCCAAACCGGCCAGCCACGCGCGGATGCCGGCGCGGCACAGGTGGGATCAGCCCGCCTCGGTGCCTGGTTGACAGCCCTGCTGGCGCTGCCGGTGCTGGTCTTCTTCTGCTTTGCCGCGTTCAGCCCGGCCAGCCTGCGCGTTGCGGTCTCCCCCGGCCGGCCGATGACGATCTGGTATCTCTACGGCCTGGGCCTGATCGGCTTCTCCCTCCTGCTCGGCTTCGTTTACGTCGTGGTCACCAACCGGCAAGCGGACCGGGTCACCCGGGCTGGCGGCCTCGTGGCACTGGCGGCCGCCCTGCTGGTGCCGGGCACCCCGGCCAGGGCGGCCTCTGCGGCAGAGCCGGCCGGGGTGAACGTGACCGCCCTGGCGCTGTTCATGACGTTGGTGGTCGCGACCCTGCTGATCACCTGGTGGGCGGCCAGGCGGACGCGGACGGCCAAGGACTTCTACGCGGCCGGCGGCAACATGCGGGCGCTGCCGAACGGGCTGGCCATCGCCGGCGACCTGATCTCCGCCGGCGCCTTCCTGGGCCTGACCGGGCTGGTCTATGGGGTGGGCTTCGACGGGCTGATCTACGCCGCCGGATACAGCGTCGGCTACCCGGTGATCACCATGCTGTTCGCCGACCGCATGCGCAACCTGGGCAAGTTCACCTTCGCCGACGTGCTGTCCAGCCGGCTTGCAAAGACGCCCATGCGCATCTTCGCCGCCGTCAGCACCCTGTCCATCGTGATCTTCTACCTGATCGCGCAAATGGTCGGCGCCGGCCAGTTGGTGGAGCTGTTGTTCGGCCTGGACTACGTTTATGCCGAGATCGCCGTCGGCCTGCTGATGGTCTGCTATGTCATGTTCGGCGGCATGATGGCGACCACCTGGGTGCAGATCATCAAGGCCGTGCTGATGCTGGTCTCCGGTGGTTCCATCGCGCTGCTGTCGCTCGCAGCCTTTGGCTTCGACTACAACGCCTTGCTGGCCCAGGCGGTCGCGCTGCACCCGAAGCACGAGGCGATGCTGGCGCCCGTCAGCTTCGTGGCGGCCCCGCTTTCCGCCCTGTCGCTGGGCCTGGCGATGTTCTTCGGCTCCGCCGGGCTGCCGCACATGATCATGCGGTTCTTCACCGTGCCGGATGCGCGCACGGCGCGGGTGTCAATGATGTGGGCCTCGCTGTTCATCGGCACCTTCTTTGCCCTGATCAGCGTCATCGGGCCTTCGGCGGTTGCCCTGGTGATGGCAGACCCGCAATACGCCGCCCCCGGCGGCGGCCTGCGCGGGGGCGGCAACATGGCGGCGATCCACCTGGCGCACGCGGTGGGCGGCAACCTGATGCTGGGCTTCGTCTCGGCCGTTGCCTTCGCCACTATCCTCGCCGTGGTGGCCGGGCTGACGCTGGCAGGCGCCTCCGCCGTATCGCACGACCTTTATGCGAACATACTCCGCAAGGGTCTGCCCGACGAGCGGAAGGAAGTGCGTATTTCCAAGGTCGCGACGCTGGTGCTGGGCGTGCTGGCCGTCGTGCTCGGCATCGGCTTTAAGACGCAGAACATCGCCTACCTGGTGGCGCTCGCCGTCAGCGTCGCCGCTGCCTCCAACTTCCCGTTACTGCTGCTGGCGATCTACTGGCGCGGGCTGACGACGCTGGGGGCGGTGCTGGGCGGGGCAACCGGGCTGGTCGGCTCCGTCGTGCTGACGATCCTGGGCCCGGCGGTCTGGGTGAAGGTGCTGGGCTTTCCCGCGCCGGTCGTGGCGCTCGATCCGCCCACGCTGATAACCATGCCGTTCGCCTTTGCGGTGTGCATCGGCGTATCCATCCTGGACCGCAGCGCGCAGGCGGCGCGGGACCGGGCGGAGTTCGACGGGCAGCAGGGCCGGACAGGTGGCCTGTTGGCGGCGGCCGAGTGACGCCGGCGCCAACAGGCCCGTTGCGGTTGCGGCATCCGACCCGGCCCAACTGCATCGCGGTTTTGCCAATGACGCGGCCCCGCGGCGTGGACGGGTGCGCGGCGTCCCAAGGGAACCTCCATAGGCTCGGCGCACCGATGAGGTCCTGAGCATCCATGCGCGCCGGCGGTATGGCGGTGTCCGGTGCCGGGCTGGCGATCATGGCGGTGGAGGACCATGGCGATGGTGGTGGACGCGGCAGGGCGGACCACCGCCGGCGTACTGGGCCTGCACTCCGGCGCCAACAAGGTCAGGGCGCCCTGGCGGGTGCCCGGCATCCGCGGCCACTGCGCCTGCGGCCGCCCGAGGTGAGGCCTCAGCCTCGACTTGGGACGCCGTGCCCGATCAGCCCGAGGTCGCCTGCCGCAGCACCAGCGGAACCGGGCCGTTCCGGGCCTCCGCACGGCGGCGCAATTCGGCCGAGTAGCTCAGGCCGGAGCGGATCGAGTGGTCCCAGCAGAGATCGCCCGCCAGGTCCTCGTCCCCGTCCACCACGGCGCGCAGGATGGCGGCATGATCTTCCCAGAACACGGCCAGCTCCGCCGTCACCTCCACCAGGGTCAGGAAGGTCCGCCGCACGTGGTGCCAGTTGCGCTCCGCGGCCGAAGTGATCAGCGGGTTGCCGCCGATCCTGTAGATCAGGCCGTGGAAGGCGTGGTCGGCATT
>CAXTDP010000494.1:0-4773 GCA_964242295.1 uncultured Acetobacteraceae bacterium
GACGATGACCGTCGCGCAAGCGATACGCACACCGCAGTTCTTCGCCATCGCGGCCAATACCATGCTCGCGGATGACGGGTGGCGTTTTTGCGAAACGGGCCAAATGCTGGAACGGGCGGCCCAGGCCATCAAGGACGCCGTGCGTGCCGACCCGGCGCTGGCCGCCATCGCTGCGCAGCTGCAGGTGGACCTCGTGCCCGAGGGGCTGCGCATCCAGATCATTGACGCCGACAAGCAGCCGATGTTCGCAACCGGTTCCTCGGCGTTGAGCGACCGGGCGCGGGCGCTGCTGGCCAAGGTGGCGCCGGTGCTGTTGCGCTTGCCGGAGGGCGTCAGCATCGCCGGGCACACCGACGCCCAGCCCTACCGCGGCAGCGACCGCAGCAACTGGGACCTGTCGGCGGAGCGTGCGAACGCCACCCGCCGGCTGTTGACCGACGCCGGCCTGCCAGAGGCGCGCATCCGCGCCGTGGCCGGCCATGCCGAGCGGGAGCCGCTGATCGCCGCCAACCCGCTGGCCGCCGCCAACCGCCGCGTGGCCATCGTGGTGCTGCGCGACATCCCGCTGCGCGGCGCCCCGTCCGCTGCCCAGCCTGCCAAGTAGGGCGCCATGCTGACCATCGGCGGCCTGGTATTCCTGCTTCTCTGCGTGTTCGGCAGCTACATCATGTCCGGCGGCAACCTTGAGCCGCTGATCGAGGCCATGCCGTTCGAGCTGCTGACCATCGGCGGCGCCGCCATCGGCACGTTCATCATGGGCAACTCCATGCACGACGTGAAGCACACGATCGGCGGCTTCAAGAAGATCCTGAAAGGCGCGACGTTTAAGAAGTCCCACTACGTGGACCTGCTGAGCCTGATGTACTACTTCACCCGCCTCGCCAGCACCAAGGGCACGATGGCGCTGGAGCCGCACATCGAAAAGCCCGAGAACAGCACGGCATTCAAGAAATTCCCCGCCATCCTGGCCAACCATCATGCGACCGCGATGATCTGCGACTACCTGCGTATGTTGGGCATGAACGCCGACGACCCGCACCAGATCGAGGACCTGATGGGCCGCGAGCTGAAGAAGACCCTGCAGGAAGAGCTGCACGCCCCGCATGCCTTGCAGTCAATGGCGGACGGCCTGCCGGCGCTGGGGATCGTCGCGGCGGTGCTGGGCGTCATCAAGACCATGTCCCACATCAGCGAGCCGCCGGCGGTGCTGGGCGCGATGATCGGTGGGGCGCTGGTAGGGACGTTTCTGGGGGTGCTGCTGGCCTACAGGATGGCCGGGCCGTTCTCGGCGCGGTTGAAGGGGGTCATTGACGAGGAAAGCAAGTATTTCGAGGTGATCCGCGCCGTGCTGGTCGCCCACCTGCACGGCAACGCACCCCAAGTCAGCGTGGAAACTGGGCGGAAAATGGCCCCGAACCAGCACATGCCGAGCTTCCAAGAAGTGGACACGGCCATTCAAGCCCTGCAGATCGCCTAGCCCCTTCTCCCTCTCCCTCCGGGAGAGGGCCGGGGTGAGGGGGCGAGCAAGCGCAGTATCTTCGGGAGACAGGTCTTCACGCCGCCTGAACCGCCAATGCCCCGCGCCGCCGCCAAGGTCCCCCCAACCCCAACCCTTTCCCGGGGAGAGAAGAAATTTCTACGTGATCCGGGTCGTCACCGTCCCAACGCCCGCCACCGTGCCCTCCAGCACATCCCCCCGCACGCAAGCGGCCACCCCCTCCGGCGTCCCCGTGAAGATCAGGTCCCCCGCCTCCAGCCGCACCAGCCGCGACAGGAAGGCGATGGTTTCCGCCACGTTCCAGATCAGCATGGACAGGTCGCTGGACTGCCGCACCGCGCCGTTCACCTTCAGCTCGATCAGCCCGTGCCCGGGATCCACCCCCGCAGCCGGCACCATCTCCCCAATCGGGGCGGAGTGGTCGAACCCCTTGCCCATGTCCCAGGGCCGCCCAAGCTTCTTCGCCTCGCCCTGTATATCCCGCCGCGTCATGTCCAGCCCGGCGGCATAGCCCCAGACATGCGACAGCGCGTCCGCCTCGGCGATGTCTGCGCCGCCCGACCCCAGCGCCGCCACCAGCTCCATCTCATGGTGCAGGTCGGAGGTCATGGGCGGGTAGGGCATGTCGCCGCCCCCCGTCACCAGGCCGTCCGCAGGCTTCATGAAAAAGAACGGCAACTCCCGGTCGGGATCGTGCCCCATCTCCCGGGTATGGGCGGCGTAGTTGCGGCCGACGCAGTAGATGCGGCGGACGGGAAAGCTGCCGCCGCCCCGGACCGGCACGCTGGCTGCGGCGGGAGGGGCGATAACGTGATCGTGGCCGGGCATGTGATGGGGTCCTGCTGTTCTTGCCCGAATGACCCTAAACCCGTGTAACGCCGATAAAAAGAGGTCGCCAATCCCAACGCCATCCGGTAGTGGCGGGCGCAGGGAACAGGGAACGTCACATGGCTGACATGGACCGGACATCGCCGCATCGCACAACGCCCGCCACAGGGGGGCTGCTCCGTGGATGACGTATACGGCGCCCGCCCGGCGCCCACGCTGGCGCCGCGCCAGCCCTGGTACAAGGTGCTGTATATCCAGGTCCTGATCGCCATCGCGCTCGGCGTGCTGCTGGGCTACGTCGCGCCGGAAACGGCGAAGTCCATGAAGTGGCTCGGTGACGCGTTCGTCGCCCTTATCAAGATGATGATCGCCCCGGTGATCTTCTGCACCATCGTGCACGGCATCGCCTCCATGGGCGACCTCAAGAAGGTCGGCCGCGTCGGGCTGAAGGCGCTGCTCTACTTCGAGGTCGTGTCCACCTTCGCGCTGCTGATCGGCATCGTCGTGGCCGAGGTCGTCAAGCCCGGCGCCGGGTTCGGCGCCAACGTCGCCCAGCTCGACCCGAAGGCCGTCGCCACCTACGCCAGCGCCGCGGCCAAGGACAGCACCGTCGCCCACATCATGGGCCTGATCCCGCGCAGCTACTTCGACGCCTTCGCGGGCGGCGACCTGCTGCAGGTGCTGCTGATCTCCATCCTGTCCGGCGTGGTCATCAGCGGCCTGGGCGAGCGGGCCGCCGGCATCAGCCATGCCATAGACACCGCCGGCAAGGTGTTCTTCGGCATCATCGGCCTGGTGGTGAAGCTGGCGCCGATCGGCGCCTTCGGCGCGATGGCGTTCACCATCGGGCAGTATGGCCTGGGCAAGCTGGGCAACCTGGCCTGGCTGATCGGCACCTTCTACCTGACCAGCATCCTGTTCGTGCTGCTGGTGCTGGGAAGCATCGCGCGCATGTCCGGGTTCTCGATCATCCGGTTCATCGCCTACATCAAGGACGAGCTGCTGATCGTCCTGGGCACCTCATCGTCCGAGACGGTGCTGCCGCAGATGATGCTGAAGATGGAGCGGCTGGGCGCGTCGAAGCCCGTGGTCGGGCTGGTGATCCCGACCGGCTACAGCTTCAACCTGGACGGCACCAACATATACATGACGCTGACCACGCTGTTCCTGGCCCAAGCCGTGGGCGTGGACCTGAGCCTGGGGCAATACGTCACCATCCTGCTGGTGGCGATGCTGACGAGCAAGGGCGCATCGGGCGTGACCGGCGCCGGGTTCATCACCCTGGCGGCCACACTGGCGGCCATTCCAGACAACCCGGTGCCGGTGGCGGCGATGACGCTGGTGCTGGGCATAGACAAGTTCATGAGCGAGTGCCGGGCCTTGACCAACCTGGTCGGCAACGGCGTGGCCACGATCGTGGTCAGCAGTTGGGAGGGCGAGCTGGACCGCGACATGCTACGGTCCGGGCTGGCGCACCCGATGGAGATGGCGACGCTTGTGGAGGCGCAGCCAGTGGACCGGGCGATCTAACCCCGGCCGCCACGCGCTTTGACCGTTCCCGTCATCGCGGGGCGCGTGCGCACCCAGGGATTGCAGGAACCAGCGTGCCCTTAGCCCCTGGACCGCCGCGCCGCAAGCGGCCTGCGCTGACAGCGCGCCTGCGGACGGGTCGGAACCAACCGGAGCTGGTGCAAGACCGGGCGCTTAACACCAGGCAATCTAGGCAAGGCAGGCCCAGCCCTTCGCACGGCTGGCTTCACGCCACGCCGAGCCGCAGCTTGTCTCACCCGTCCGCCCGGCCATATGGTGCCACTTATGCTGCACAAGCGAAGAGGCGCCCTGACCCGCGGTGCGCTGGTGGTGCGCGAGGCCTTCCTGCAGGCCGAGGATCACCTGGTGGACGCCGACCCCGGCCTGCTGCGCCTGACGCTTGCAATGCGCGGCACGCTGTCCGTGGTCCTCGCCACCCTGGCGGCAATCGCCGCCTCCAAGCTGCTGGGCTGGCAAATCCTGGACTTCGCCGCGGCGATCACCCTCAGTATGATGGGGCCGTTCCTGAGCCGGGAGCCGACGCTCCGCCAGCGGCAGCGCACGCTGCTGGTGCTGGGCCTGACCGCCAGCGCAGCCACGATGGTGGCCACTTTGCTCCACGGCCAGGGTCCAGCCGGAGATAGCTGCTTCCTGCTCCTGGTGTTCCTGGGCTTCCTGCTGCAGCCGCGCGGGCCGCGGTTCCTGGGCATCGGGCTGGTGTCGGTCGTGGTGACCTATGTCGGCCTTTACCTGGAGCTGCCGCCCGACACCCTGCCGCGGCAGGTACTCGCGATTGCCGCGGTGCTGCCGGTGATCGCCTTCGCCTGCTTCGTGGCCGTTCCCGTCAACCCGGTGGCGACGCAGCGCCGGCTGGTCGCGGCGGTGCAGTCGCGTGCGGCGCGCGTGCTGCAGGCCGC
>CAXTDP010000495.1:0-4729 GCA_964242295.1 uncultured Acetobacteraceae bacterium
CGACCATCGCGTTGGCGGTGACAGCGATGATTGGCAGCGCGGCCTTTTCATCCCCGAGGCTGCGGATGGCCTTGGTGGCCTCCAACCCATCCATGTTGGGCATCTGCACATCCATGAAAACGATCCCGAAGCTGCCGTGCGTGACGGCATCCAAGGCCTGCACGCCATCGTCCGCAGTCTCGACCGTGTAGCCGGCCTGCTCCAGCAGGGTTACCCCGAGCAAACGGTTCACCTCGTTATCATCGACAAACAGCACACGAACAGCGCTATCACGAGACACAACGGCTACATCGCGGCAGACGCTTGGGTCTGAAGTAGCGAGAATACGTACGAGACATGCGATCAGTTCTACTCCCCTCAAAGGCTTGGCCAGACAGGCCTGAAAGAGGGCACGATCCGGATCCGATTTAGAAAGGACATCTAGCGCCGACACAAGCACAAGGGCAGGTGTTTGTGCCTCAAACCGATGCTGCAAAGCGCGTGCAAGCTCCGGACCGGTCATGTGCGACCTGTGTTGGCCCATGATTACGATGTCAAAAGGCTTACCTGAGTGGAATGCTTCGCCGATGACGTCGGCTGCTGAGTAGCCGTCGGCAGCTGTCGTTACGTCCATGCCTTCGGCGGTGAGATGCTGCTCGAAGACTACCCGGTCCACCTCGCTATCGTCTATAACGAGGGCTCGCAATCCAAGTAACACGCTGCTACCTGCGTTCGGCAGGATTGCTTGCTCAGACCCCAGCGGCAGGGTGAGATTGATCCAGAACAGGCTTCCCTGACCCGGCTCGCTCTCGGCGCCGATCTCTCCGCTCATCAGCGTGACAAACTGCCGACATAGCGCGAGCCCTAGACCGCTGCCGCCAAAGCGGCGGGTGATTGATCCGTCAGCCTGTTGAAACTTCTGGAACAGCTTGCCCTTCGCCGTCTGGTCAAAACCACAGCCGGAGTCCTGCACCTCAATCCTGAGTGCAATCCGGTCATCATTGATCTCGCTGCCGCTGACTTTGAGCGTGATCACTCCATGATCTGTAAATTTGAGTGCGTTCGAAAGCAGGTTCTGCATAATCTGACTTAGCCGGGTTGGATCTCCCTTGAGGGCGCGATGCGCGATTGGATCAATCTGGGTAAAAAGGCCAAGTTCTTTCTGTTCTGCCATAGGCCTAAGAAGGTTGACAGTCGAAGTGACGCAGTCAGCGATCCTGAAATCGATTTCTTCCAGTTCGACCTTGCTCGACTCAAGCTTCGAAATGTCAAGAACGTTGTTGACGAGCTTGAGTAGGGCCTCCGCCGACAGGTGGACCGCGTCCGCGAAGCGGCGCTGTGCACCATCCAGCTTCGTTCGCAGCAGCAAATCCGTCATGCCGATGATGCCGTTCATCGGTGTGCGGATCTCGTGGCTCATGTTGGCCAAGAACTCAGTCTTGGCTTGGTTCAAACGCTCTGCTTCATTCCGGAGCATAGAGGCTTCGGCCAACTCGCGGGTGCGTCCATCTACCAGTTCTTCCAGTGCGTGTTGGGCTGCCTTGCGCGTGGTGATGTCAGCTAGTATGCCGATGATGTGGGTTGGCGGGACCAGGCTTCGGCCGCCAGTATGTCGACCGCGTGCCTCAATCCAGCGAACTTTTCCGTCACTCGCACGGCGTATGCGGCACTCGAAATGCCACTCCAGTCCGGTGTCCACCGCCCTGTCGAACATCTCGGCGATGCGCTCTCGCTCTTCCGGCAGCACGTGGCTGAGGAAGTTGTCGTAGCTCCAGGCTGACGGGGTGTCGGTGTAGCCAAAAATCTGCAGTGTCCGGGGTGTGTTGGTTACTGCGCCGTTGGCCAGGTCGATCTCCCAGCTGCCCAGCTCACCGGCTTCCAGCGCGAGACGAAGCCGCTCTTTCGCGACCTGCACCTCACGAATGACACGTAAACGGTCCACTGCCGCAGCCAGAAGGTTGGCGTAGCTGCGCAGGAAGCTGATGTCGCTGTCGGTAAACTGGCGGGGCACGCGGCTGTCGACCTGCAGAATGCCGAACGGAGGCCTGCCTTCACCGCCAATGATGATGACGTTGGCGCAAGCGCGGACGCCGTTATCGAGCAGGAATGGAGCGTAGACGAACCGTGTCTCTTTCAGGATGTCTGGGGAAGTCATCGGCTCGCCAGTTTTCAGGGCGTGGCCCTCTGAGGTATCTTCCGCCGCGTCAACGGTCACGTCGCCTACAACACCGGGTTTCCAGCCTACGCCTGCCCGGACCAGCAGCGTCCTGCCGTCCTCCTGCAGTTCCATCACCTTGGCAAGGTGGGTGCCAAGAGCCTGCTCCACGAGACGGCAGGCTTCAGCCAGGATCATGTCCAAGTCGTCCGACTTAAGGGCGAGTTCCCCAAACTTGGCCAAGACCGTCTGTTGCCGAAGCAACTCTAGGTAGTCGAGATGTTCATCGCTCGGATCGTTGGCTACGTCGCAGGATGGAGTTTCTTTGCTCCCGTTCCCAATATCACTGGGCACGGAGGCCTGTGCAGGGATGACGTTTTTTGTAGCATTGGTTCGTCGGAGAGCAACTGGCAGGAATGTTGCCAAGAATTTGCTTGCCGGAAAACGGCGAACTTTCTCGCTCATGTCGCTATCCTAATTTGAACCGACGCCAACTGAGTGTGCCGCGTCAGTTTCTGACTTTGTGTTCCTGTTTGCGACTATGGCGGCGCGGTTCGGCTTTAATATAGCTTCAAGGTTGGTGTCCAGGGCCAGGCCAGGTCGAAACTTCCTACGCAGGGCCGATTTCAGGCGCCATTGGGTGGGTGGGTGCAGCAAGGTCACTTTGGCTGCTGCTCGACCAGGCTTATTGCTGCATCGGGCGCCATCGGGCGGCCAAGCAGGTAGCCCTGAACAGTCTCGATCCCTTTGCTGCGCAGCGTCTGAAGCTGGCCCTCCGTCTCCACCCCTTCCGCGGTTGCCCCAATGCCCAGCGCACGCGCCATCTCAATGATCGCCCGCACAAATGCGCGGCTGCGTGGATCGGTCTCGATGGCAGACGTGAAGCTCCGGTCGATCTTCAATCCATCGAACGCATAATCCCGCAGGTAGGCGATGGAGGCATGCCCGACCCCGAAGTCGTCGAGGATGACGTGCACACCCAGCTCCCGCAACGCCGCTACGATGTTGCGCACACGGGTTGGATCGCACAGCAGCACGGTTTCGGTAATCTCCAGCTTCAGGCGACCAGGCGCCACTCCGTGCCGCTCCAGGATCGCCTGCACATCCTCCGCCAAGTTGCCCGCGAAGAAGTTCGCCGCCGACAGATTGGAGGAGATCTGCAGGTGGCTGGGCCAGCTCGCGGCAAGACTGCAGGCCTGATCCAGCACCCAACGGTCAAGCTGCACCACTAGTCCGGTCGCCTCGGCCATGGGGATGAACTCGGACGGCTGCCTGACACCCCCGTCCGGATCGGGCCAGCGCACCAGCGCCTCGAACCCGGCAAGTTGGCCAGTTCGGCCTAGGAAGATCGGCTGGACTGCAAGAGTGAACGGCTCATGTCCAGGCGGCAGCAGGGCCTTGCGCAGCAACGCCGTCATCATGTTGCGCCCGGTCGACACCGGTGCATCGCGGGCCCTCAATGCAGCAGCAAACCGTGTGGTCCCGCGGCCGGCCCGTTTTGCATCGTATAAAGCTGCATCCGCCTTGCGGACCAGGGTCTCAGGATCGCTTGCACCAGCAGAGCAAACGGCGATGCCGATCGAAGTGCGAAGCGGCACGGATTGCTGTTCAATCAGGAAAGGTTCGGCCAACCCCGCATGGATGCGGGCGCCGAGTGCATGTAGGTCCGTGGGGTCCTGCACATCCTCGACCAGGACGCAGAACTCGTCCCCGCCGAACCGGCTGAGGGCGTCGTGCGAACGGGTCGCAGAACGCAGCCGTCGTGCCACCTCCTGCAACGCTTCATCTCCGCCTGCATGCCCGAACAGGTCGTTGATGGCCTTGAAACCGTCCAAATCGAGGAACAGCAGTCCGATGCGCGATGCAGGCGTGTCCTTGCGTCGTGTCAGGGCAGCGCGCAGCCGCTGGTTGAACCCCGCCCGGTTCTCAAGCCCAGTCAACGGATCAGTCACCGCCAACTTCCGTAGTTTCTGAACCGAGGCATGCAGCTTCAAGGCGCTGCCGACACCGACAGCCAACTGCTGGAGCTGCTCCAGCACCTCCTTGCTGACCTCGCGGGGTTTGCGATCGATGACGCACAGTGCTCCCAAGGAATGACCGCTTGGGCCGGCAATCGGCACACCGGCATAGAAGCGCAGGCCGAACTCACCGGTCGACTAGAGCGGGTTGTCGGCAAAGCGAGGGTCCTTGGTCGCGTCTGGGACGCACAGCACTTCTGTCGGGCTCAAGATCGCGTGCGCACAAAACGACGTGTCCCTTGGGGTCTCCGATACGTCCAGGCCAACGCTGGCCTTGAACCATTGCCGATCCTCGTCGATTAGTGAGATGGCGGCGATCGGGGTCGAGAACAGGCTTCTCGCCAGTGTAGGGAAGACATCGAACTCAGCCGTGCGCTCCGTGCCAATGATGTCGAGCGCGATCAGGGCCGCCAAGCGTTCGTTCTCGTCGTCAGGCACAGGCGCTGCTGGCATGCTCTCGCTCCAATGATCATGCCCCAGATACCCCATCAGCGAGAGCGATGGCCCGTTGATTTTTGTCAGCTTTGGAGCCTGTTGCGAGATTGCCGGCGTATGGGTGATTGACGGGTGGGAGAAG
>CAXTDP010000496.1:0-4727 GCA_964242295.1 uncultured Acetobacteraceae bacterium
CCCGATCGGCCTCAAGGTCGGCCCCACCATGAAGCCGGACGAGCTGCTGCGCCTGCTCGACGCCCTGAACCCGGCAAACGAGCCCGGCCGCCTAACCCTCATCAGCCGCATGGGGGCGGAGCGCGTGGCCCGCACCCTGCCGCCCCTGCTCGACACCGTGAAGCGCGCCGGCCGCCGGGTGGTCTGGCTATGCGACCCGATGCACGGCAACACCATCAACACGCGGGGCAACCAGGTCCAGGTCAAGACCCGCAGCTTCGACAGCATCCTGGCCGAGGTCCGCGGATTCTTCGACGCCCACGCCGCCGCCGGCACCTGGGCCGGCGGCGTCCACATCGAGATGACCGGCCAGGAAGTGACGGAATGCGTCGGCGGCGCCCACCGCCTCACCGAGGCCGACCTGGGCGCCCGCTACGAAACTTTCTGCGACCCCCGCCTGAACGCCGAGCAGTCCCTGGAACTGGCCTTTCTAGTAGCCGAAGAACTGAAAACCCGCCGCCGCGGCATGCCAGCATGAGCATGCACGCCCCCTTCTCCCTCTCCCTCCGGGAGAGGGCCGGGATGAGGGAAACCTCAAGCACCAACCCCCACCCCGTTCGTGCCCCAACATCCCCACCCCAACCCTTTCCCATAGGAAAAGGGACCAGGCCAGCAGCATGACCGACCTCCAGGACGACATCGCCCGCCGCACCGACGCCTACTTCAACCGCACGCGTGAGGTCGTCGCCCATTTCGGCGACCGCACCGTTACCTACGCCGTGTTCCTCCGCCGCCCCGTCATCTCCGCCCCCGGCAAGATGGTGGACTGGCTGCAGGAGGTCGCGGCCTCCCGCAACGTCCGCTTCACCATTGATGCCGTCCACCCCGAGGGCACCTGGGTCGGCGCCGGCGAACCCATCGCCTACATCACCGGCAGCTTCCTCAACCTGGCCGACCTGGAAACCCTGTTCCTGCAAAAGCTCGGCGCCGCCTGCGTCGCCGCCCACAACGTTTACCAGATGTGCCTCGCGCTGCCCGGCGTCTCCTTCCTCGCCATGGACGCCCGCCACTGCGCCGGCGCGGAGATGCAGGACCTCATGGCCTACGCTGCCGGCGTCGGCAGCCGCGCCGCCCAGGCGGAGGGCGCCCGCGGCTTCACCGGCGCCAGCACCGACCTTGCTGCGCCCTATTTCGGCGCCTCCCGCGGCGCAGGCACCATGCCGCACGCGCTGATCGGCTACGCCGGCTCCACCGTGCGCGCCGCCGAGATGTTCCGCGAAGCCTGCCCGGACGTGGGCTTGACGGTGCTGACCGACTTCTTCGGCGCCGAGGTCACCGACGGCCTGGCCGTTTGCCGCGCCTTCCCCGACCTGGCCGCGGAGGGCCAGCTTTCCGTCCGCCTCGACACCCACGGCGGCCGCTACCTGGAGGGCCTGGACCCCGCCAGCAGCTACGCCGTGCTGGACCGCCGCGCGCCCGGCGCCATCCGCCGCTACCGCAGCGACGCCGAGCTGCGCCACCTCGTCGGCACCGGCGTTTCCGCCGCCGCGATCTGGCGGATGCGCGAGGCGTTGGACGAGGCCGGCTTTCCCCGGGTTCGCATCGTAGCGTCGTCAGGCTTCGGTGTGGCGAAGTGCCGAGTGATGTCGGACACCAAGGCGCCCATAGACGTGGTGGGAACCGGCAGCTTCATTCCCGACGACTGGCACGAGACCTATGCGACGGCGGACATTGTCGCCTATGACGGGGAGGCCCGGGTGAAGGTCGGGCGCGAGTTCCTGCTGAGGGCGGCCGATAAGCGGCAGGCGGAGCGGGGGTAGCCCTGCAGTCCTTTGGCCTTGAAGGGAGCTAGGCAGCCCTCACGCCAGTCTCTACAGTGTAGAGACGGTTTCTCAATAAAGGGCGGCTCATGCATGGTGTCGTGAAGAAGTGGGGCAACAGCGCCGCCGTGCGCATCCCGGTCGCCGTGCTGGAGGCCGCCCATGTGCGCCTGGACCAGCCTGTGGACGTGCGCGAGGAAGGCGGCCGGATCGTCATCGAGCCGCTCCAGCCAGCGCATTACGACCTCGACGCCCTGGTGGCCGGCATCACGGACGACAACCGTCACGAACTGGCAGAAACAGGCAAGCCCGCCGGCAGGGAAATCTGGTAGTGACGCCGGGCTACGTCCCAGATGCCGGTGACATCGTGTGGCTGCGATTCGATCTGCAAGCGGGACACGAGCAAGCGGGGCACCGCCCAGCGGTTGTACTCAGCCCATCCAGCTACAACGGGCGCGCGGGCATGATCCTCTGCTGCCCGACGACGACCCGGATCAAGGGCTACCCGTTCGAGGTGGCGCTGGCCGGAACGCCGCCGAGCGTCGTGCTGGCGGACCAGGTGAAAAGCCAGGACTGGCGCGCACGCAACGCAACGCGCAAGGGACAGGTCAGCCCGGCCGAACTGGCCCAAGTGCGCGCAAAGCTGAAGGCGCTGATCGGATAGCCACAGTACCCGAGGTGCTGATAACCTAATCCCTAATCGCCGGCGTCTGGCTGGCCGCTCGAAAACGATCGGCTCAACGACGTGGTCCGCCCGGAAACCGCCCTGCCTCGTGCCGTCCACCCCAGAAAGCAGGCACCTCAGCCACTCCAGCCCCGCGTTGATTCCCACTCCCCCCACCCCAGGTTTCCTCCATGCCTGAAACCCTCCGCATCGCCCTGGCCCAGATAAACACCCACCTCGGCGAGGTCGCGGTCAACGTCGCCCGTATCCGCCGCGCCCGCGCCGAAGCCGCAGCCGCCGGCGCCCACCTGGTCGTCACCCCCGAGTTCTCCATCGGCGGATATCCCCCCGAAGACCTCGTCCGCAAACCCGCCTTCGTGGACGCCTGCGAATCCGCCATCGCCGACCTAGCCCGAGACACCGCCGACGGCGGCCCCGGCCTGATCGTCGGCGGCCCCTGGCGCGACGGCGGCCTTCTCTTTAACGCCGCCTTCGTGCTCGAGGGCGGCCAGGTCATCGCCCGGCGCGCCAAGCACGAACTCCCCAACTACGGCGTCTTCGACGAAAAGCGCGTGTTCGACGCTGGCCCATCCCCGGGACCCGTCAACTTCCGCGGCGTCCGCCTGGGTCTGATGGTCTGCGAGGACTTCTGGCTCCCCGCCGTCTCCGAAACCCTCGGCGAATCCGGCGCCGAGCTCCTCCTTTCCATCAACGGCAGCCCCTTCGAGGACGGCAAGCAGGCCCGGCGCATTGGCCTCGCCGTCGAGCGCGTGGTGGAAACCGGCCTCCCCTTCATCTTCCTCGGCCAGGTCGCCGGCCAGGACGAGCTGGTGTTCGACGGCGCCAGCTTCGTCCTGAACGCCGACCGCAGCCTCGCCATCCAGATGCCCTACTTCGAAGAAGCGATCACCACCACCGAATGGACCAGGGACGGCGACCGCATGGTCTGCATTCCCCAGCCCCTCCTCCCCGAGCCGGACCGGCTGGAGCTGATCTACCGCTGCATGATGCTCGGCCTCGGCGATTACGTGCGCAAGAACCGCTTCCCCGGCATCCTGCTCGGCCTATCCGGCGGCATAGACAGCGCGCTCTCCGCCGCCGTCGCCGTGGACGCCCTGGGCGCCGACAAGGTGCGCGCCGTGATGATGCCCAGCCCCTACACCAGCCGCGACAGCCTCGACGACGCCGCCGAGTGCGCCCGCCTGCTCGGCATCCACTGCGACACCATCCCGATCCAGTCGGCGATGGACGCCTTCGGCAGCGCGCTCGCCCCCGTGTTCAACGGCCGCCAGGCCGACATCACCGAGGAAAACATCCAGTCCCGCAGCCGCGGCCTGATCTTGATGGCCATGAGCAACAAGTTCGGTGACATGCTGCTGACTACCGGCAACAAGTCGGAAATGTCCGTGGGCTATGCGACGCTCTACGGCGACATGTGCGGCGGCTACTCCGTGCTGAAGGACGTTTACAAAACAACGGTTTTCGCCCTCTGCCGCTGGCGCAACGCCCACCATCCCCAAGGCTCGCTCGGCCCGGCCGGCGCCGTGATGCCCAACCGCGTCATCACCAAGGCCCCCTCCGCCGAGTTGAAGCACGACCAGCGCGACGAGGACTCCCTGCCGCCCTACGTGGACCTGGACGCCATCCTTGAGGGCCTGGTCGAGGGCGAGCAGTCCGTGGACGCCCTCGTCGCCCGCGGCTTCGACCGCGCCACCGTGCTGCGGGTCTGGAAGATGCTCGACCGCGCCGAATACAAGCGCCGCCAGGCCCCGCCCGGCGTGAAGATCACCCCCCGCGCCTTCGGCCGCGACCGCCGCTATCCCATCACCAACGGCTACACCGGGCTCGTGGCATGAGCGACGCCCCGCCGCTGTCCACCATCCCCGCCATCCGCGTCCGCATCCTCGACCTGTCCGGCGGCGCCGACGAAGGCATCGTCGAGGAAGTCGGCCCCTTCCCGGACGTGGAAACCGCCAACGCCTTCGCCCGCCGCTACGTGCGCGACAGCATGGAGCGGTGCCGCGCCCAAGGCATGGAGCCCCAGGCCGTCCTGGACGCCTGGTTCGCCTTCGGTGAGGACGCCGAAGTCCTGGGCGCCGAAGGTGGCTGGCGCAGCGCCGCCGAACTGCCCACCTTCGCCGCCCACCGCGCCACTCTCCCCGACCGCGACTGGCGCAGCATAGACCCCCGCCTAACCACCCCCGAAGAGGACGAAGAATGAAGCCGGATTGCTTCCTGCTCCCTCTCCCTCCGGGAGAGGGCCG
>CAXTDP010000497.1:0-4723 GCA_964242295.1 uncultured Acetobacteraceae bacterium
TGCCCAGGATGGGGTAGTGCCCGCCGGGGTCGGCGGTGTTCAGCCCCTCCCAGCCGGTGCAGAAGATGCTCCAGCCACCGCGCTCCACTGGCTCCTTGCTGGCCCGGCGCTGCACCACCGTTCCCCAATCGCTGGCCTGGTAGTCCACGTTCATCCCCAACTTGATCAGCAGGTCGCGCGTCACCTGGCAGAACGCCTCCAGCCACGGATAGTCGGTGGGGGAGATGATGACGACCTTCTCGCCGTTGTAGCCGGACTCTGCCACCAGCCGCTTCGCCGCCGCCAACTCGCGCGGGCCGGTCAGCGCCGCCATGCCGATGGGCGTGTCGGCCGGGGAGCCCGGCGTGAACACGCCGACGCCGGTGCGGGACATCGTTGGGTCCTCGCCATAGGCGGCCTGCATGAACTCCTTCTGGTCCACCAGGCGCAGCACGGCCTGGCGCAGCTTCGGGTTGTTGAAGGGCGGGTTCAGGCAGTTGAAGCGGATGATCTCCACGCTGCCGATGCTGGTCATTGGCACCACCTTGACGCCGCGCGACCGCCGGAGCTGCGGCACCAGGTCGGCAATGGGCGTCTGCCACCAGTCCTCCTCGCCGGCCTGCATGGCGGCTGCGGCGGTGGCGGCGTCGGGGATGATGTTCCACTCGACCCGGTCGAAGTTCGCCATCTTGCCGCCGGCCACGAAGTCCGGCGCTTCCTGCCGGGGCACATAGGCGTCGTTGCGGGCATAGGCGGCCAGCGACCCCGGCGTCCACTCGTCGCGCAGGAAGCGGAACGGGCCGGAGCCGGTGAAGTCGGTGATCTGGGTGAAGGGGTCAGTCTGCGCGACGTGCTCGGGCATGATGAAGCACACGTTGGCGGCGGGCTTTGCCAATGCGGTGACCAGCAGCGGGAACGGCGTCTTCAGGCGCACGGTGAAGGTGCGGTCGTTGGGCGCGGCCATCGCCTCGGTCTGCGCGGCCAGGCGTTGGCCGAAGCCGTCCCGGCGCGCCCAGCGGGCGATGGAGGCGATGCAGTCGGCGCCGCGGACTGGCGTGTTGTCGTGGAAGCGCAGGCCGTCGCGTAGGCGGAAGGTCCAGAGCAGCTTGTCGTCCGATACCTGGAAGCCCTCGCACATCTGCGGCTTGGGGTTGAGCTTGGCGTCCACGCCGAACAGGGTGTCGTAGATCAGGTAGCCGTGGTTGCGAGCGACGGTGGTGGTGGTCCAGATCGGGTCGGGGTTGGCGAGGTTGCCCTCCGGTATGAAGCGCAACGTGCGGGCGCGGGCGCCTTGGGCGATGGAGGGGCGGGGCAGGGCGGCGGAGGCCGCGGCGGCGGCGAGGAAGGTGCGGCGTTTCATGCAGGTGGGCCTCCAATGATGGTGGGAGGCGCAAGCAAACGGGATGCCATAACCAGGCCGATGGCTTAGCGCGAAGCTGGCAACGCCTGCTCCACGATCCCCGCATACATCCCCGCCCCATACGGGATCGCCTCGTCATTGAACGCATACCCGGGATGGTGCGGCGAAAAGCCCGGTCCGTTGCCGACGTTCAGGTAGGCGCCGGGCACCTGCTCCAGCATGAACGAGAAGTCCTCTGATCCCATCACCGGCGGCTTGTCCCCGAACAGCCGCTCGGCCCCGGCCAGGTCGGTGGCGACCTGCTTGACCAGTTCGACCGGTTCGGCCGCGTTCACGGTCGGGGCGAAGATCAGGCGCCAGTCCACCTCCGCCGTCGCGCCGAACCCGGATGCCACGCCCTCGGCCAGCCGGCGCAGCGCCGCCTCGATCTTGCCGCCGACCTCGCGGGTGAAGAACCGAGCGGTGCCGGATACGGTGGCCGCCTGCGGGATGATGTTGTAGGCGTCGCTGCCCACCACCTTCGTTATGCTTACGACGGCGGCGTCCCGTGGGGACAGGTTGCGCGACACGATGGATTGCAGCGCCGTCGCGATGTGGCAGGCGGTCAGCACGGGGTCCACGCTCTGCTCGGGACGCGCGGCGTGCGACCCCTTGCCGGACACCGTGATGTCGAAGAATGCGCCGCCAGCCATAGCCGCGCCCTCCCGCACGGCAAACGTGCCGACGTCCATGCCGGTGCGGTTGTGCATCCCGTAAATCGCGTCGCACGGGAAACGCTGGAACAGCCCGTCCCCCAGCATCGCGAGGGCGCCGCCGCAGCCCTCCTCGCCCGGTTGGAAGATCAGGTGGACGATGCCGTCGAAGTTGCGGGTTTCGGCCAGATACTTGGCGGCGCCCAGCAGCATGGTGGTGTGCCCGTCATGGCCACAGGCGTGCATGACGCCGGGCACGGTGGAGCGGAACGGCAGCTCCGTCGCTTCCTGCATCGGCAACGCGTCCATGTCGGCGCGCAGGCCGACCGCGCGGTTGCCGGAGCCTGCGCGCAGCACGCCGACCACGCCGGTGCCGCCGACGCCCGTATGCACCTCGATGCCCCAGCCTCGCAGATGGTCCGCGACCAGGGCGGCGGTGCGGTGCTCGGCCATGCCCAGCTCCGGGTGGGCGTGCAGGTCGTGGCGGATGGCGGTCAGTGCGGCGTGGTCGCGGCGGATGTGGTCGAGGGCGGACATAGGCAGGCTCCGGGAAGGTCAGCTTGGGTTTTTTATTGTACCTGCCGCGGCGTTGTCGGCAAATGTGCGTAAGCGTGGCCGCGCGCCCGCACACATCGGTGGGGACCTGCACGGCCATCGTGGGTTCCCTTGTAGGGCGGGTAGGCGCAGCGCCGCCCGCCAAACCGCGGCGCCGCTCCCCGGCGGAAGGCGCTGCGCTTTTCCGCCCTACAAACAACGCCCTGCGCCGGCCGGTGAACGCAGGGCATCATGGTAATCGCGCCAGCCGCTCGAACAGCAGGTCGAAGAACCCGTCCGCGTCCGCCCGGTCCAGCCACATCGCATTGGGCGCACGTCCGGTGACGCCGTAGCGGTCGGCCACCGTCATTCCCAGGGTCAGCGGGCTGCCGGTCTCGACCACCACGTTGATCCGCTGACCCTCGAACAGCCGGGGCCGTAGCAGGTGCGCGATGACGCAGGGATCGTGCAGCGGGCTGCCGCCCCGCTCCCGCACCGGCCCATCGTCCCGGGCAAACAACGCTGCCACCGCCCGCGCCGCCGCCGTGCCGACCCGAAGCAGCCGGGCCATCCGGTCCGGGGTCAGGCGCACCTGGTGCGTCAGGTCCAGCGGCAGCAGCGTGAGCGGGACGCCGCTGCCCAGCAGCACTCGCGCCGCGTCCGGGTCGGCGTGGACGTTGAACTCGGCGGCAGGGGTGGTATTGCCGCCCTCGCTGCGGGCGCCTGCCATCCAGACGACCTCCGCGATGCGCTCCGCGATCTCTGGCGCCTTCACCAGCGCCACCGCCAGGTTGGTCGCGGGTCCGAGCAGGCATAGCGTCACCTCGCCCGGGGGCGCCGCGCGCAGAGTGTCCACCAGGTAGTCCACGCCATGCTCCGGGCGGGAGGGCGTGCGCGGCTCCGGCAGGTCCAGCCCGCGCAGGCCGGTGTCGCCGTGGACGTGCTCGGCGGTGATGGGCGTGCGCAGCAGCGGACGGGCGCAGCCGGCATACACTGGCAGGTCCGGCCGGCCGGCCAGCTCCGCCAGGCGCCGGGCGTTGTCCTCCGTCCGCGTGACCGGCACGTTGCCGGCCACCGCCACCAGGGCGAGCACCTCCAGCTCCGCGGGCGACGCGAGGGCCAGCAGGATGGCGACGGCATCGTCCTTGCCGGGGTCGGTGTCTATGATGATCTTGCGCGGCATCGGCTATGCCCCTCGCAGGGTGCTGGCGGCCAGGGCCACGCAGGTTTCGAACATCTCAAGCGAGTCGAACGGCCGGTCCAGCCCATCCCCAGGCACGACGATGGGGTGGCCGCCACCCTGCAGCACCGCGCCGGGGATCATGAGGTTGTCGGGCAGGCCGAAGCCCTCGACGGCCAGGCCCGGCATCGCGTCCGGCAACGCGGCCAGGTGCGCCTGGGTGCGCCCGGTGAACGACGCCACGCTGTTGGAGTAGCCGAACACCGGCAGGCCACGGCCCAGGAACCAGCCGACCTCGATCAGCGTGCCGCTGTCGGCGGACACGCCGCGGAACGGGGTCAGGTTGGCGATCACCAGGTCCGATGCCTGCATCATGGCGATGTCCTTGCGGTAGATGGTGGTCCAGGCTTCCTCGTCGTCCATGCCGTGCAGGCTCGACACATCCTCGTTGAGCGGGGATAGGCCCTCGATGCCGTGCCGGGCGCAGATGGCCAGCTTGCGCCGGGCATGGACGGCGGCGTCGGGCAGGAACACGTCGGGTCCGGCTAGGTAGGCGCGGGGCATCAGCCCGGCCCGGCCAGGGTTTCCGGGCCGAAGGAATGGGGCAGCAGCTCCGCCAGCGTCGTGCGCAGCAGCACGGCCCCGACCGGGTCCACGACGCGGACGTGGGTCGCGGCGGTGCCGAATTCCCGCAGCTTCTGCCGGCAGCCGCCGCAGGGGGTACACAGGCCGGCCCCCGCCACCACCAGCTCGGCGATGCGTCGCCCGCCGGCCAGCACCATCGCGGAAATGGCTCCGGCTTCGGCGCAGGTGCCTTCGGGATAGGCGGCGTTCTCCACGTTGCAGCCGGAGTGGATGGCGCCCGCATCCGTCCGCACCGCGGCGCCCACGGCGAAGCGGGAATACGGCGCATAGGCTCGCGCCCGTGCGGCCAGGGCGGCGTCGGCCAGGGGATCGGCCATGCTCAGCGCTCCTTCA
>CAXTDP010000498.1:0-4713 GCA_964242295.1 uncultured Acetobacteraceae bacterium
GCCCCCCTCACCCCGGCCCTCTCCCGGAGGGAGAGGGAGAGGGAGCAGGCGTTGGGCGGATGCTTGTCCATAGGCGTTGCGCCGCGCCGGCTATGCCTTCTGGGAAGGCTAGGACTAGGCTGATGATCGCGGCGCCCAGCACCAGGCGCCAGTAGTCCGTTGCGCGCAGCAGGGCGTCGTATAGGCCGACGTAGGCCAGGGCGCCGACGATTGGGCCGGACAGGGTCTGCACGCCGCCCAGCAGCACCATCAGCAGGGCGTCCACCGATTTGGGGATGCTGATGTAGGTGGGGAACACGCCACCCTTGGAGTAGGCATAGACTCCGCCAGACAGGCCTGCGGCCGCGCCGGCCAGGGTGAAGGCGGCGAGCCGCAGGTGCCCGGTGTGCAGGCCAACCGCCTCGGCCCGCAGCGGGCTGTCGCGTGCCGCGCGGATGGCATAGCCCAGGGGCGCCAGGGTCACCCGGCGCAGCAGCATCGTGCCGCCGAGACAGAGCGTCAGGGCCAGCCAGTAGAAGCCGGCGGGCGTTGCCGCCCAGCCGCCGGGCCAGAGTCCCAGGATGCCGTTGTCGCCGCCGGTCCAGTTCACCGACTGGAACGCCACCGCCCAGACAATCTGCGCGAAGGCCAGGGTCAGCATGGCGAGATAAACGCCGGACAGCCGCACGACGAAGGCTCCGAACAGGGCTGCGGCGGTGCCGGCCACTAGTGGCGCCGCGAGCAGGCCTAGGGCCATCGGGGTCGCAAGGTCGCGCGCCAGAAGTGCGGCGGCGTAGGCGCCGATGCCGAACCAGGCGGCGTGGCCGAAGCTCGGCATCCCGCCCGGCCCCATCATCACGTGCAGGCTGGCGGCGAAGAGCATCAACGTCAGGGCCTCGGTCAGCACCGCCAGGATGTAGGGGCCGGCCAGGAGCGGCACGGCCAGGGCGAGCAGCAGGGCCGCGGCACCCAGCAGGCGCAGGGCCGGGGAAGCCGGGCGGAGGACGGGCACCAGCTCCGGCGCCAGGCGGGCCTCGGCGACCCGGCGGCCCAGCAACCCGTTCGGGCGCACCGCCAGGACGGCGGCCATGACCAGGAACACCAGCACCAGCGTCGCCTGCGGCACCAGGGCTATGCCGAACGCCTGCAGCATGCCGATCAGCAGCGATGCTAGGTAGGCGCCGGTCAGGCTGCCGAGGCCGCCCACCACGACGACGACGAAGGCGTCGGTGATGACGGCCAGGTCAATGCCAGGGTTGGCGGAGGCCGATGGCAGGCCCAGCACGCCGCCGAGGCCGGCCAGGGCGGCGCCTAGCGCGAAGACGCCGGTGAACAGCCGGCGCTGGTCCACTCCGAGCGCCGCCACCATTTCGCGGTCCAGGGTCGCCGCCCGTACCAGCGTGCCCCAGCGGGTGCGGGTGAACAGCAGCCATAGCAGGCCCAGCACCAGGGGGCCGGCGGCGATCAGGGCCAGGTCGTAGACGGGAAAGCGAGTGTCGCCGATCTCGACGGCGCTGCGCAGCCAGCGGGGACGCGGCAGGGCGAGGTCGTTGGGTCCCCAGACCAGGAGGACCAGGTCTTGGACGATCAGCACGACGCCGAAGGTGGCGAGGAGCTGGAACAGCTCGGGGGCGCGGTAGATGCGGCGGAGCAGGGCGACCTCGATCAGGACGCCGATGGCGCCGGCGGCTAGGGCCGTCAGCAATACGCCGAGCAGGAAGGAGGCGGGGTCGCGGGGGAGCCGGGTCAGGATGCTCCAGCCGATGTAGGCGCCGAGCATGCAGAGGCTGCCGTGGCTAAAGTTCACGACGCGGGTGACGCCGAAGATCACGGTCAGGCCGGCGGCGACCAGGAACAAGGAGGAGGCGCCGGATAGGCCGGTCAGGAGCGTGGATAGGAGGTCCATTCAGGCGGGGGTCTGCCTCCTCTCCCTCTGGGAGAGGGTTGGGGTGAGGGGGTCTGGCTGCGGAGCGGGGCACGTCGGTTGTTGGGGAGGATTGGTCCTGCACGAGATAAGGAGTGCGCTTGAAGACCCACTCACCCCGGCCCTCTCCCGGAGGGAAAGGGGAAAGGCACGATGCGGCACCTCAATCGGCTGCGGGGCGGAGGGTGCGGACTTCGGCGTCGCTGGGGAGCACGCTGGCGCCGTCCACGTAGCGCCAGTCCACCATCGTGCCTCGGCCGTCCTTGAGGCCGAGACGGCCGACGTAGGCGCCTAGGGTCGCCTGATGGTCCAGGGCGCGGAAGGCCGCGGGTCCGAAAGGGGTGCCGAACTGCACGCCGCGGAAGCCGGCGACCATCGCGTCCGGGTCGGTGCTGCCGGTATGGAGCAGGCCGGCGACGATGGCGTTCACCAGGGCGAACCCTACGACCGAGCCGCATTTCGGGGCGTCGGCGAACTTTTCGCGGTATGCCTTGGCGAAGGTGCGGTGGTCGGCGGTGTCTATGCTGTCCCAGGGGTAGCCGGTGACGATCCAGCCCTCCGGGGTTTCGTCGCCCAGGGGGTCGAGATACTCCGGCTCGCCGGTCAGCATGGATACGACCGATCGGCGCTCGAACAGGCCGCGGGTGTTGCCTTGGCGGACGAAGTTGGTCAGGTCGGCGCCGAAAGTGACGTTGAAGATGGCGTCCGGGCGCGGCTGCGCCAGCGCCTGGACGGTGGCGCCGGCGTCTATGCGGCCCAGGGCCGGCCACTGCTCGCCGACGAACTCCACGTCGGGGCGCTTGGCTTGCAGGAGCTGCTTGAACCACTTCACGGCGGATTGGCCGTATTCGTAGTTGGGGGCGACGGTGACCCAGCGCTTGGCGGGCAGCTTGGCCGCGTCCTCCACCAGCATGGCGGCTTGCATGTAGGTGGAAGGGCGCAGGCGGAAGGTGTAGCGGTTGCCGCGCTCCCATACGAGGGCGTCGGAGAGGGGTTCGCCACCGATAAAGGGGCGCTTGTTCTGCAAGGCGACGTCGCTGACGGCGAGGCCGACGTTGGACAGGAAGGTGCCGGCCAGCAGGTCCACGTGCTGGTCGGACAGCAGCTCGTTCGCCACACGCACGGCGTCCTGGGGGCGGCCGGCGTCGTCGCGGCTGATGATCTCCAGCTTGCGGCCGAGGACGCCGCCGGCGGCGTTGGCCTGTTCCAGCGCCAGTTGCCAGCCGTTGCGATACGGCAGGGTGAAGGCGGGCTGGCCGGTGTAGCTGTTGATCTCGCCGATGCGGATGGGGGCGCTGGACTGGGCGCGGAGGATGCCGGGCATGGCGAGGACGCCGGCGGCGGTGAGAGTCGTGCGCCGGGTGAGCGCCATGCGGCTGATTTCGGTCACCGCAGGCCGTCCTGGCCGATGATTTCGGACGCTTGCAGGCCGCCGATGCGCGGGAGGGGCCGGCCGGCGCTGGTGACGACGACGGCGACCACGATCTCATCGCGGCGGGGGGCGTCGGGGATGCGGACCTCCATGGCGTCGAAGTGGCTGCGGACGTAGGCAGCGTCCTTGTGGCCTAGCGGCACGTCTATGGCGGTGCCCATGCCGCCGCGCTTCTTGGCGCTGGGGACCAGGGCCGCGCCGCCGCCGACGGCTTCGCGTAAAGGGGCGCCGAGCTTGGGGTGCAGGAGGGCGGCGGCGTGCTCCAACTCGCCGTCCTCGCCGACGATGGCGGCCTTGCCGTAGCCTTGCACCGGGGCACCCAGGGCCGCAGCGGCCCGGCGGCCCAGCAGGTCGCCGAGCATGGCGCCGATTTCTACTAGCTCGGCCAAGTCCGGGACGTGGCGGGCGGCGTAGGGGTTGGCGATCACCGCCAGCGCCGCGACCTTGCGGGTGGGCGGGGTGACGGGCTCGCCGGCCTCGCTGTGGGTGTCCTCGACCAGGGTGACGACCTTGCGGATCATGCGGTCTCCAGGGGGGGCAGGCAGGTTGCGATCTGGCCGCGGAGCGCCAGCACGGCGCCGTGGATCAGGCCGCGGCTGCGCAGAGCATCGGCTGTCCGGCGGCCGGCGTCCAGCGCCCGCGCGATGTCCGTGGGGGAGAGAGGGCCTAGGTCCCAGGTGATGAGGCGGGCGCCGAGGTCGGTGTTGGGGTCCACTTCGTCGGCCGGGCGGCGGTGGATGGCGGGGTGGCCGGGGAGGTCCACGGCGTTGGCGATTATGGTGGCTGCGGCGTCGGCTTCGGCCGCCGTGCGGGCGAGCACGGTTACGGCGTCGGCGATGCCGAGGGAGAAGCTGCGGCCGCCGCGGCCCTTGCAGGCGCGGCCGGAGGTGGCGATGCCCCGGGATGGGGCGGCTTGGTGCAGGGTAAAGGTGCCGTCCAGGGTGGGGGCGGCTAGCTCGGCTACCAGGGCGCAGCGTAGGGATTGGCCGGGGGCTAGGTGGACGGCGATGTCGCCGCCGTTGTTGACGTAGGCGCGGTGCAGGGTGCGGCCAGCGGTCATGGCTTGGAGGGCGGCGTCGGCGACTGCGCCGGCTACGGCGGCCATCGGGGTTATGAAGGCGGCGGCGTGAGGGGTGCAGGCGGCGTGCATGGCTTGGGCTATGGGGCCGTGGGGGGCTGGGCTGGGGAGCGGGGCGCGGATCGCGGGTAGTTCGGCGCATAGGGTGGGCAGGATCGTGGGGAAGGCGGCGGCGGCTTGCTGGGGTCGATGGATTACGCGGGCTTTGGGGTAAGGGAGGCCGAGCTTGTCCTGCAGGATGAGCTGGCCGGCTTTCGAGAGCTCGGAGGAGAAGGCCTTGAAGCCGTTGATGACCTTCAC